>NZ_PZKQ01000054.1:0-53694 GCF_003046645.1 Escherichia sp. MOD1-EC6475
GCGCCACGCGCCGCTGTGTATTCAGTGAGGTATTGTCGGTGGCGGGCAGTTTCGCCAGCTGGCTGCGTGCCGCCGCTTTGTCACCGGCGGCGATATCCACTTCCGTCAGCCCCAGAATGGCATCAACGTTAGCTGGCTCCCGCGTCAGGACATTCTGATACGCCGCGCGGGCAGCGGTGTCATCACGTCGCTGCTGTGCCCAGTCTGCCAGGGTGAGGTCAATGCGCGTGGACGGTGGCTGCTGGCGCAGCATCGCTTCCGCTTCTGCCTCTTTACCGCTTTCACGCAGGCGGCTGGCGGTTTCCAGTACCTGATCGCTTTGCAGGCGGTTTGCCAGTTCCTGAATATTGCTGTTCCACTGCGCGCGCGGCAGGCTGTTGATATGCGCCAGCGCGGCTCTGTCCTGGTCGTGACCAGAAAGATACAGTCCGTAAGCGTAAACCTGCTCCGGGTCGTTCGGCTTCTGTTGCGCCAGATTGCGCATTAACGTATCGGCCTGGCTGCGTTGCCCGACCTGCCAGAGATCCTGCGAAAGCCGGTAAGTAATCCACACACTGCCGGGATCGAGCGCCAGCCGCTGACGCTGAAGTGCTGCCGCCTGTGCCCATTTACCCTGATTTTCCAGTGCCTCCGCCTGCTGTGATAAGCGGTCGTTTTGCAGGCTGCGTTCGATGTCATCAACGCTGCGCCGCTGGCTGGCAGAAAGCGAGGCAATAAACGCTTCGGCTTTTTCCGGCGACTGCTGGCGATAAAGATTCGCCAGCCCGCGCACGGCGTTGGTGTTGCCGCTGTCCATACGCAAAGTCTGCTGATAATAGCGTTCGGCAGCGGGGTAATCTTTACGTGCCATCGCCACATCACCCAGCCCCAGTACCGCATAGCTGTCGGCGTTATCGACATTGCGCGCCTGCTGGAACAGGCGTTCTGCCCGGTCGGGATTATTGGCTTTCAGCGCAGCATCGCCCTGCTGGATCGCCAGCCAATAGCGGTTCACCTTCAGCAGACTGTTCCATTTGTCGTTGTTGCTGCTGTTCGGATCCAGCGCGAGGGCTTTTTCCAGATTCGCCACCGCATTAGCGCGATCGCCATTCTGGGAATACGCCTGCCCCAGCGCCCCAAGGGCTTCACTGTCTTTCGGGTTAGCGCGCACCGCCTGTTGCAGTTCGGGAATGGCTTTACCTGCCATGCCTGAGTCCACAGCGGCTAAACCTTGCGCACGGGCGCGGAAATTAGGATCGGCCAGTTGCTTTTGTTGTTCTGCCAGTTGCGATTGCGCAGCCACCACATTATCGCCATCGCTAAAAACAGAGAGATATTTTTTCAGCGCCGACACGCTGGCGTCGCTGACGGGCATATCTTTTATCTGCCCGTACCAGATTTTAGAAGCCCCCTCGCGCCCGGCGTTAGATTTCGCCATCTGTTCCAGTACGGCAAAACCTTCGTCACGGCGATCGCTGCTAAACAGCAATAGCGCCAGATTGTTTTGCAAACCTGTATTGCCCGGCGTATCCGCATTGATGCGTTTTAGCTGATTAATCGCTTCGCCACGGCGAGCCGGAATTTTCGCTACCGTACTCCAGTACTCGACGGCAATGTCACCTGCTGGCGGCGCTCCGTTGAATAGTTTGTTGTAACCCGCCACGGCTTCTTCCGCATGACCGGTGGTGGCCTGCAATCGTGCCTGTTGCAGTGCCTGACGACCATCCGGCGTGGAAAGTAGCATTGTGGTACGCGATGATTTATACGCATTTGAACTCGGCGCTAATTGCGACAATCGTTCGAGTTGTTTTTGCGCACCATCAACATCGCCCTGACGTAACAGAGAACGGAAACGGGCGGCAACGACATCCGGGTTATTCGGATCAATAAGTTCCAGACGATACAGCGACTGCTGCACCAGGTCTTCGCGGTGGGTCGCTTCGCCCACACGAACCTGTTCCAGCAACTGTTGCTGGGCGGTTGGTGCCGCCTCGACCATCGGCATCACGGCCAGACCGAGGGAAAGCGTAAGAATATTTAGTGTGAATTTGCGCATTCCAGGCCCCAGTCAGGTAATAACTCACCTTTTGTCGAGAAGCGGAAACGGTGTTGATCCCAGCCTTGTCCAAACAGGGTCAACACATAGTTGTAATAGGCATCGCTACCAGGAAAGTTATCTGCAATACGCTGACGCTGTACGGCCTGGGCATCACGATCCTGAAGAAATGGCAACATAGCCGCAGAAAAGCCGACTGGCCCTTTACCCTGCGCTTTACCCGTAGCGACATCGACTTTCTCCGGCGGATAGCCGTTTTTCTCGGTGAATGTCGCCATCGGTTTAAAACGGTTGAGCATCCGCGCTTTTTGCGGATCGCTGTCGGGCATCATGCCAACCCACATATAGACGCGAATAGCGTCGTAACTGCTGATCAGCGTTTTCTCTGGCTTTAACTGCCAGCCTTTGTCTTTCTCATAACGTACCCAGTCTGGCGAAAAGCCTTTCGGGGCGGTTTCCAGCAATAAACGTTGATTGGTTTCGCGCAACGTGGTCCACGGTGCGCCAAAGCGGGTGAAATACTGCGCCAGCGTCGGAGGCAGATAACTCGGGTTAAAACGCCAGGTGTTATTCTCGGCAAAGCCCACTTTGCCCGGTAACAGCATGGAACCCAGCCCCGGCACTGTCACCACTTCCTCTTGCGCAATGCGTTTTAACAACGCGCTGCCAATGTCAGTATAACGTTGCTCTTTCCACAATCGACCGGCCTCCAGCAGTGACCAGGCCATCCAGATATCACCGTCAGAGGCTGAGTTGCTGTCCAGCACTTCCCACTTCGCATTCTCTTTCTTGCCCCATAGCCAGGCGGGCAAATGCTCTTTTAACGAGCCCTGGGCAAGATTGTTCTGTGTCCAGTCGAGAAGGTTATCGAAAGCAGCACGGTCGTTAGCCGCCAGAGCAAAGAACATGCCGTAACTTTGCCCTTCGGAGGTGGTAATTTTGCGCGCATCACTGGGGTCAATGACGCGCCCCTCCTGACTGATGTAATCCTTTTTAAACTGCTCCCAGGCAGGCCAGGTACAGGCTGCCTGAACACTAAAGGCAGCCAGCAGCAGCATCGTCACGATTCCACTACGCAAAACATTCATCATCAATTACTCATTATCCGGGTTAAGACGACGACGGCTGATGATACGCAGCAGACGCCACAGTACCCAGGCCAGCAACACCACGCTGATTGCCGCCAGCACCGCCAACAGAATCGGGTGATTAGCCAGTGCATACCACAAACGTTCGAACCACGGCAGATGTCCAACGTAATAGATGTCGCCGACACGCAAACTGTTAACGCCAGATTCACGGATCACGGCTACCGAGCCGAACATGGTGGCGCGTTTGCCGCTATCGTTCACCGCATCGTTAAGCATTTCGTAACCGCGCGGACTGTCAGCCAGGAGAGCAATCACGCTGCGCTGGTCGTTATACGGTGACTGGAAGCCAATCACCGCTGCCATCGCGCCGGAAGAGGTCAGCGTTGACTGAGTTTCTGCCGCACGGTCGTTTTCGTCCGGCACAATGCCGGGGAATGGCGTCTGGCGCATTGGCGTTTTCACCCAGCTTTCGGTGGCCTGTACCAGCATGTCAATCTGCTTGTCGTCTTTTAATTTGTCCGGGATACCACCGACGATCATGATGTCGGCATCTTTACCCTGAATGGTGCTGCCATCATCGGTCACGGTCAGGTTAATCGCCGGGAAGCCCGTCTGCGCGCCGATAAAACCAACGGTATTTAGCAGCGTTTCCATCTGTGCTTCGTTGGGCGCTTTCGGCATTACGGTGATGGTTTGCGACAGATCCGCCATCCGGCTGAACGGGAAACCCGCATTGGCAAACGCTCGCAGATCCGGCATCGGAATGAAGTGGTAATACTTCGAGAAGTCGATGGTAGAGTCGTCGCCAATCACCACATGGTTCTGCACCGGCTGGAAGGTAATACAGTTATCCACCGATCCGCCCGGCATCGGGTTCATGTACTCAAAGTCGAAGCGCAGCTGGTTGGTCGCCCCCAGCCTCAACGCCGGAATAGAGACATCCGTTTTGCCGTCCAGCAAACCTTGTAATACCGGAATACGCAGCAGCAGGCGGTTCGCCTCCTGTTTGCTACTCAGGTTAAATGATTGCAGGAACTGGTTGTTCAGGCTGATATCCATCCGCGAGCTGTCTTTCACCGGCGGCATGGTGTAGCGATAGTTGATATCCATATCAATACCGGTACTGCGCATCAGGTAGAGATCTGGCGGCAGATTTAGCGAAACGTTAATCGCTGCTGGTTCCAGACCGCTGGACTGTAACTGCTCTTCATAGGTTTTTAGTTCGCCAAAGGTGACAGGACGATCGGTACGCACCCAGTTCGGCGCATCGTATGGCTTACGCGGCAGCAGCGGTTTGACTTCATTCACCACTACGCTATCGCCACGGAACAAAATATTGCCCTGGGCGATACCTTTCGCTGCCTGCAACAGGTCTTTGTCGTCACGACCAAACACGACCAGCAGTTTGACGTAAGGATTTTCCGGGTGGTTGATCATCTCAATCACCGGGGCTTTTACCGCCGGATGATCGCGCAGGAAGTCCGGGCGTTTGTCGTTAGTCGCAAAAACAATCGCATTGCGATCGGGAAGCTGGTTATAGAGTACCGGGAAGTTCTGCCCACGCCAGCCGGAACGGGAACCAAACCACGAGGCAACAATGGCGGAAGCCTGTTGCAGAGCAACATCCGGCGCGCCCGCAAAGACCATCGGTAAGGTGTTAGCACGGTTATCGCGTGGGTCAAAGAACGGAATCGGGAAGTGCGACAGGTCATTCTTCACATTCAGTGATTGATACGTCAGATCCAGTCCACTACTGCGCCCGACATCCAGCCAAAGTGTGGTGCTGGCCGGGTTTTCGCACACATCCTGATAATGACCGACAAACTCCAGCCGCACGCGGTTGAAGTCGGTAATAAACAGCGGGTTAATCGGCATTTGCGCCAGCGTCTTTTTGCCCAACTGCTCTTTAGTCACTGGTAGCACGCCCATCAGTTCATCATTGAGATAAACCTTTAACTGCGACTGAACTGGCAGCAATGACGGCGATGGCGTGTATTCGAGATTGAGCATCGCCTTCGTCACCACTTCGTCGCTGCGCATACCAAACTCAATGCTGCCGTTCGGGTTGATACCACGCAGCACCATGCTGCCCGGCGGCGGCGCGATTTGCGCAAAGGTCAGCTTCACATCACGCGAAGAGCCGTTCTGCGCGACGACTGGCGCATCCGCTCCCTGCACACCCGGCATCACCTGCCCCATCTGCGGATTTTGTTCCGTCTGGGCAGGAACAACTGGCTCAGCATTGATCAGTGGTTGCGTTGCTGGCGTCGCCTGCGTCATAAAAGAGGGGAATGCGCTCATCCCCATTGCCACTGCACAAATCCAGAATAGTTTTCTTTTCATCGCGTTATCATCATTGTTGAGCCAAAGCCTGATCCGATGGTTGTACCGTTGCGCTCCGCTCCGGGCGGCGCGGAATGAACGAAACAACCCAGGAAACCAGAGAAGTCAGCGCACGGAAAATACCCTTCACTGAAGAAGGTGCAAATTCCGCCAGATGGCGGTAGCCACGGAAGCCGAGCTTCAGAATATCCAGCAGACTTTCCAGCGGCTTATCTTCCGGGTAGCTGTCCTGCCAGAGCGCCCATGTATCCGCACGGGCAAACGTACACTGCACAAAATCGATATGTTGCTGGGTGGTGAGCGGCATCAATTGCAGCCCGACTTCGTTACCCATCACGCGTGCCACCTGGGTCGGGAAGACGTATTCCTGTTGACCGCGTTTGAGCAGCAGATTCACTTTCTGCCCTTCGAGGATCTGCGCCTGACCGTGGATTTTGATCCCCAGCCCACCGTCGGAGAAGTCCTGAACCGTGCAGGAGAAAAGGTGACCATCTTCGCGGGCAATTGCCGCTGGCATCGTCATCTCAACACGATGCGAACGACGAACCTGTTTACTTTCAACCGATACCGCTACCGCGCCGCCGAGAATAATCAGGTTGTAGAACACCCACACCATACTGACGACAACGGTAAGCATTTCGGTTGGCGGACCATAGAAGTAACGCCAGATGCCAACAGCGACACCAACCAGGTTGAGCAGCACGAGGAAGATGTACGGTCTCGAGATCACCCAATCGACATACTCTTCCTCTACCAGGCCCCCTTTGGCGGTGACGTTAAATTTGCCTTTGTGCGGGTTAATCAGCGCCACCAGCGTCGGTGGTGCGATATACCATGCCAGCACTGTTTCGTAGATTTCACTCCAGAATGAGTGGCGATATTTGCCCTGAATCTTCGAGTTAGTCAGGCTGGCGTGGATCATGTGCGGCAGCACAAACAGTGCGATCATCAACGCAGGTGCGTAGATGATATAGGCATGAAGCAGCAGGAACGCCAGCGGCGCAGTCAGGAAGATCAGCCGTGGAATGCCCGACAAGAAATGGAACATGGCGTTGACGTAGCACAGCCGTTGCGCGAACTTCAGCCCTTTACCGGTGAGCGGGTTATCAAGGCGGAAGATTTGCACCATCCCGCGCGCCCAGCGAATACGCTGACCGATATGCGCCGACAGACTTTCGGTCGCCAGCCCCGCCGCCTGCGGAATGCGCATATACGCGGAGGTGTAGCCACGACGGTGCAAACGCAAAGAAGTGTGCGCATCTTCAGTTACCGTTTCGACGGCAATACCGCCAATCTCATCCAGCGGTTTACGGCGGATCACCGCACAAGAACCGCAGAAGAAAGTGGCATCCCACATATCGTTGCCATCCTGCACCAGACCGTAGAACAGCGTGCCTTCGTTCGGCGTTTTACGAAAACGCCCCAGGTTGCGTTCAAACGGGTCCGGCGAGAAGAAGTGGTGCGGCGTCTGCATCATCGCCAGTTGTTTTTCTTTCAGGAACCAACCCATGGTCATTTGCAGGAACGAGCGCGTTGGCACGTGGTCGCAGTCGAAAATCGACACAAACTCGCCTTTGGCATATTTAAGCGCATTGTTGATATTGCCCGCTTTCGCATGTTCATGAGTGGTACGGGCGATATATTTCACCCCTACGTTTTGTGCAAACTGGCGAAACTCCTCCCTGCCACCGTCATCGAGGATCCAGATATTTAGCTTATCTTTCGGCCAGTCGATACCCAGCGAGGCATAGATAGTGTTTTTCACCACGCTGAGATCTTCGTTGTACGTCGGCACAAAAATATCCACCGACGGCCACAGCGACATATCTTTCGGCAACGGCACTGGCTGACGATTCAACGGCCATACGACCTGGAAGTAGCCGAGCACCAGCACAATCCATGCGTAAGTTTCAGCGAACAGCAGAATTAAACCGCACACCAGACTGACCGGATCATCCCAGTTCAGCGTGGAGGTGTAGCGCCACCAGATATAACGGCACGAGACAGTGAGCGACAGCACAATCAGCATCAGTGCAGAGAAGCGTCCCGGCATTCGCCGTACCATCAGAGCCACGCCCCACAGCAACATCAGGAAGATAAACTGCGACAGCGGGTTAAACGGCTGGGTGACGCAAATCAGCGCCAGAATCAGCGAGAATGTCACAATGATGCCAAGAATAAAACGCCGCGCTCCGGCGCTCAGATGTCCCAGCTCTTTTTTCTCATCAAGATGTTGCGTGTTATGGCTGAAGCGAGCCGGCAATTCATCCATCCATTGATGATAACGCCCACGAATATTCTGCAAGCGTGAAAACGACCGCCAGCGCGGTTTCGGCGTTTCTCTGCGCGAAGCACTGATCAGCAACCAGCAGGTCTGGATGACATAGCGCACAGGATCCAACGGACGCGGGCGCGAGGCGTTGATATGAGGGAACAGGATTTTATGTTGCGCACGAATACGCTGCCAGCGCGGGTGCTCCAGCGGAATAAAAATCCAGGCAAGGATCAGCCAGAAACAGCCGAGCGTCGCGCTGAAAGGCGACGCGCCATGACGACGATATTCCCGATAACGCCCAATAAGACGTGCGTTAACCGGCGGGATAAGCAACCACCGGGTCAGGATACTCATGATGCGCTCCCGACTGGCGTTTTCAGCCCGGAATAGTTCAACAGACACCAGTTCGCCAGCGTCAGAATTTCTTCTGCCGCCAACGCATCGCTACGGTATTCGCCCAACGGTTGTTTCGCCGCCAGACATTCAGCCATCGCTTCATCACGATGGATCAACATTGGCAACAAGCGCCGCTGGCTTTGCAACCATAGCTGATAAATATCGTCCTGAACCTGGCTGCCTACACGAAAATCATTAATCAAAATATGCGCGCCAGCGGGCAGTGCCTGCTGATGCAGCCGAATATGACAGTTGGCATCCACGTTGACGATTGCCAGGCTGTGATCGCACAGGCTCATGATTTGATGCGTTATCTGCGAGGCGTCGCGTGGTAAATCGATCAAAATCCATTGATAACGCCCGCTGGTCTTTAGTTGCTGAATACCGCTACAAATCTCGCCCAGCCGTGTTTGCCAGTGCTGGGGATTTTCGTGTTCTTCGAGAGTCAGTTGACCAAAGGGCAGCAGATCGAGCTGCGAGGTATAGCGTAGCCCGGCATCACGCCAGTCCTGGCCATCCAGCATGGCTCTTGCCCAGCCCTGGCGGTGAGAAAAATCAACGTTGAATGACAGGCGCAGCAAATTGTCCGGGCAGGCATCCACCAGCAGGACATTTTCTCCCAACATTTGCAATGACCAGCCTAACGCGGCAGTGATCGTTGTCGTTCCCACGCCACCCCGCATCCCCTGCAATCCCAGAACGGCCATTCACCACACCCCTACTTTTTTTGCGCAAACTCAGCCAGCAACGGCCAACGTTTTAATGCCGCAGCCAACTGCTCTCGTTGGGAAATATCGGCATAATCAATATCAGGCAGTGAAAAAGCCTGTTTTAACGCCAAAATATCATTCTGGAAGATATAGCCTATCGCGGGATCAGGCAGAATATCGGGTTCGTTGTTATTCATTATGGTTGATCCCTATAAAATAAACATATTACACAGCAAGACAATTTCGCCGCTTTATTGCTAACGGCAGCACAGAAATCCGCTCATTTTTTGACTTTCCGTTACGCAACAGAAAAACTAAAAAACGAAAAGGCTGATATCACAAGGTTTCTGGCCTGTTAAATTGATTCACATGCTAAATCTGATAAGTTTTAATTTCAATGGTAGGTTTATTTCTTAGCTTTCGCTAGTAAACTGATAATCAGACAAAATGGCGACTTGAGGGACACTGTGGACCCCGTATTCTCTATCGGTATCTCATCCTTATGGGATGAGCTGCGACATATGCCAGCAGGCGGCGTCTGGTGGTTTAACGTCGATCGTCAAGAAGATGCTATTAGCCTGGTGAATCAAACGATGGCTTCTCAAGCTGAAACCGCGCAAGTCGCGGTCATTAGCATGGATAGCGATCCCGAGAAAATTTTCAAATTAGATGATTCTCAAGGACCAGAAAAAATAAAATTATTTTCAATGCTAAATCATGAAAAAGGTCTATACTATTTGCCCCGTGATTTACAATGTTCAGTTGTTCCCAATAATTACCTGTTCATTCTTGTTTGCGCAAATAACGCATGGCAAAACATTCCTGCCGAGCGCCTTCGCCTATGGCTGGAAAAAATGAATAAATGGTGCAGGCTAAACCATTGTTCACTGCTGGTAATTAATCCCGGAAATAATAACGATAAACAATTTTCATTGTTACTGGAGGAGTACCGTTCGCTTTTTGGACTTGCCAGTTTGCGTTTTCAGGGCGATCAGCATCTGCTGGATATCGCTTTTTGGTGTAACGAAAAAGGCGTCAGCGCCCGTCAGCAACTGACCGTCCAGCATCAAAATGGCGTCTGGGCGTTAGTTCAGCGCGAAGAGGCGGAGATCCAACCACGCAGCGATGAAAAACGTATTCTCAGTAATATTGCTGTACTGGAAGGCGCGCCACCGCTATCGGAACACTGGAAGCTATTCGACAATAACGAAACGCTGTTCAATGAAGCGCGTACCTCTCAGGCCGCGACGGTCGTGTTCTCTTTGCAGCAAAATGGGCAAATTGAACCGCTGGCCCGCAGTATTCATACATTGCGTCGCCAGCGTGGTAGCGCGTTAAAAATCCTCGTGCGGGAAAATATTGCCAGCCTGCGCGCCACCGACGAACGTTTACTGTTGGCCTGCGGCGCAAATATGGTTATTCCATGGAACGCCCCGCTCTCTCGCTGTCTGACAATGATTGAAAGCGTACAGGGACAGAAGTTCAGCCGCTATGTACCGGAAGATATCACCACGCTGTTGTCGATGACTCAGCCGATTAAACTGCGGGGGTTCCAGAAGTGGGATGTATTCTGTGACGCGGTCAATAATATGATGAATAACACCCTGTTACCCGCTCACGGGAAAGGCGTTCTGGTGGCTTTGCGCCCGGTGCCTGGCATTCGCGTTGAACAAGCTCTGACGCTGTGTCGCCCTAATCGTACCGGCGATATTATGACGATTGGCGGCAATCGACTGGTGCTGTTCCTCTCTTTCTGCCGGATTAACGATCTGGATACCGCATTGAATCATATTTTCCCACTACCTACTGGCGACATTTTCTCTAACCGCATGGTCTGGTTTGAAGATGACCAAATCAGCGCCGAGCTGGTCTCGCCCCGGAACAATGGGGGATGCCGCTGCCTTTAACGCAGGGTTCCACGCCAGTCATCAATGCCGAACACGATGGTCGCAACTGGCGACGCATACCTGAACCACTGCGATTATTGGATGATGCTGTGGAGCGTTCATCATGATGACCATCAGCGATATCGTTGAAATTATTATCGTTTGCGCACTGATATTTTTCCCGCTGGGCTATCTGGCGCGACATTCTCTGCGGCGTATTCGTGACACTTTGCGTTTGTTATTTGCTAAACCTCGTTATGTAAAACCGGCCGGTACATTACGCCGTGCGGAAAAAGCCAGGGCAATCAAAAAATGACTCAATTTACCCAAAACACCGCTATGTCTTCTTCCCTCTGGCAATACTGGCGCGGCCTTTCTGGCTGGAACTTCTATTTTCTGGTCAAGTTTGGCCTGTTATGGGCGGGATATCTTAACTTCCATCCGCTGCTTAATCTGGTGTTTGCCGCGTTCCTGCTAATGCCTATTCCGCGCTATAGCCTGCACCGTCTACGCCACTGGATAGCCCTGCCAATCGGTTTTGCATTGTTCTGGCACGACACCTGGCTGCCAGGCCCGGAAAGTATCATGAGTCAGGGTTCGCAAGTGGCTGGTTTCAGTAGCGATTATTTAATCGACCTCGTTACTCGCTTTATTAACTGGCAGATGATCGGAGCCATTTTTGTATTGTTAGTGGCGTGGTTGTTCCTGTCACAATGGATTCGTATCACCATATTTGTCGTCGCTATTCTGGTATGGTTGAACGTACTTACGTTGGCTGGACCAAGTTTCTCCCTGTGGCCAGCCGGTCAACCGACCACGACGGTGACAACGACGGGCGGTAATGCAGCGGCAACGGTCGCAGCCGCAGGAGGTACGCCGGTGGTGGGTGATATGCCTGCGCAAACCGCGCCGCCGACAACGGCGAATCTTAATGCATGGCTGAATAATTTCTATAACGCCGAAGCGAAACGTAAATCGACCTTCCCATCCGCGCTTCCGGCAGATGCACAGCCATTTGAATTGCTGGTCATCAACATCTGCTCACTCTCCTGGTCGGACATTGAGGCTGCCGGGTTAATGTCGCATCCGTTATGGTCGCATTTCGATATTGAGTTCAAGAAATTCAACTCTGCGACCTCATACAGCGGCCCGGCGGCGATTCGTCTGCTGCGCGCCAGTTGTGGGCAAACTTCGCACACCAATCTGTATCAACCAGCCAATAATGACTGCTATCTGTTCGATAACTTGTCAAAACTGGGCTTTACCCAGCATCTGATGATGGGGCATAACGGTCAATTCGGCGGCTTCCTGAAAGAAGTGCGCGAAAATGGCGGTATGCAGACAGAATTGATGGATCAAACGAATCTACCGGTTATTTTGCTGGGCTTTGATGGTTCGCCAGTTTATGACGATACCGCCGTACTTAACCGCTGGCTGGAAGTTACTGAAAAAGATAAAAACTCCCGTAGCGCCACGTTCTACAACACGCTCCCTCTGCATGATGGCAACCATTATCCTGGCGTCAGTAAAACAGCGGACTATAAAGCGCGGGCGCAGAAGTTCTTTGATGAACTGGATGCATTCTTTACCGAGCTGGAGAAATCTGACCGTAAAGTAATGGTGGTGGTCGTGCCAGAACACGGCGGCGCGCTGAAAGGCGACAGAATGCAGGTATCTGGCCTACGTGATATCCCTAGTCCATCAATTACTGATGTCCCCGTTGGCGTGAAATTCTTCGGCATGAAGGCACCACATCAGGGGGCTCCGATTGTCATCGACCAACCAAGCAGTTTCCTGGCAATTTCTGATCTGGTTGTTCGCGTTCTCGACGGTAAAATTTTCACCGAAGACAATGTTGACTGGAAAAAACTCACCAGCGGATTGCCACAAACAGCACCGGTATCCGAGAACTCAAACGCGGTGGTGATTCAATATCAGGATAAACCGTACGTTCGCCTGAACGGCGGCGATTGGGTGCCATACCCGCAGTAAACACGAAAAAGGCCGCAGAGTTTCACCCCTGCGGCCTGGTCCGGGCGCAAATTGCCATTACGGCAGCCGACGCCCACATGGCACGTTACTTCCGCTTATTCAGCCAGCTCACGATCAGGCTGGCGAGAATGCCAGCAATGACCGGAGCCGCTAAATCGTGCCAGAAGACCATGCCTAACTGCGCGAACGTCATATAGCCGCCTGTGTTGTAATGACAACGTTTCGCGGCTATTCTTGAGTTGTCTAGCTTCAAGAATGGCCCCCGTGATGTTGTCAGGTATATACCTGCAACGTGCGGGGGTTTTCTCTCTCCAGCAACCAATGCCACCAGGGATAAAGCCCCCGCAACATTGCGCCTCACCGGACTCTTCCGGCTTGAGGCTGATTCTACGACTGTTTTTCTGCTTCGAAATCCATCACTTCTTCACTCTGTGCTGTGCATTCCGCACAATATTACCGGCTTGCAGCCGTTGCATTTTTCTTACGAAAAAGGCCGCAGAGTTTACCCCTGCGGCCTGGTCCGGGCGCAAATTGCCATTACGGCAGCCTGACGCCCGCATGGCACGTTACTTCCGCTTATTCAGCCAGCTCACGATCAGGCTGGCGAGAATGCCAGCAATGACCGGAGCCGCTAAATCGTGCCAGAAGGCCATGCCTAACTGCGCGAGCGTCATATAGCCGCCTGTGTTGTAATGATAACGTTTCGCGGCTATTCTTGAATGGTCTAGAGTCAAGAATGGCCCCCGTGATGTTGTCAGGTGCATACCTGCAACGTGCGGGGGTTTTCTCTTTCCAGCAACCAATGCCACCAGGGATAAAGCCCCCGCAACATTGCGCCTCACCGGAATGTTCCGGCTTGCCGCTGATTCTACGTCTGTTTTTCTGCTTCGAAATCCATCACTTCTTCACTCTGTGCTGCGCGTTCCGCAGAATATTACCGCCTTGCAACCGTTGCATTTTTCTTACGAAAAAGGCCGCAGAGTTTCACCCCTGCGGCCTGGTCCGGGCGCAAATTGCCATTACGGCAGCCTGACGCCCGCATGACACGTTACTTCCGCTTATTCAGCCAGTTCACGATCATACTGGCAAGAATTCCAGCAATGACCGGAGCCGCTAAATCATGCCAGAAGGCCATGCCCAGTTCTGCGAGCGTCATATAGCCGCCTGTGTTGTAATGACAACGTTTCGCGGCTATTCTTGAGTTGTTCAGGTTCAAGAATGGCCCCCGTGATGTTGTCAGGTGCATACCTGCAACGTGCGGGGGTTTTCTCTCTCCAGCAACCAATGCCACCAGGGATAAAGCCCCCGCAACATTGCGCCTCACCGGAACCCTTCCGGCTTGCCGCTGATTCTACGATTGCTTTTTACTGTCAGCACCCGGCAATCTTCCTCATTGTGTGATGCCTTCCAGCTTAATTTCTTTATTTGCAATAGTTGCAGTTCATATCCGAGCTGACTCCAGACTGGTAGTGAAATGCGCAATTTTGTAGAATTGCGCTCCTCGCGATTCTCCCCGGTGAATCCGTTGCCTCATTCTTAGCACACTGCGTATTCGACTTCTCCGCCTGTTGCACAAGAGAAACGGGGGATAACCATCTTTGCGGGGCTGACTTCTTTCTGGACAGGACTTTATGCAGGACAACACATTACAACTACGCGATCAAAAATTACCATTTACGCGATATGACTTCGGCTGGGTTTTATTATGCATAGGAATGGCAATTGGTGCCGGAACGGTGCTGATGCCAGTACAAATTGGGCTAAAGGGAATTTGGGTATTTATTACCGCCGCCATTATTGCTTATCCGGCAACCTGGGTAGTGCAGGATATTTATTTAAAGACACTATCTGAAAGTGACTCCTGTAATGACTACACCGATATTATCAGTCATTACCTTGGGAAGAACTGGGGAATATTTCTTGGTGTTATCTACTTTTTGATGATTATCCACGGAATTTTTATCTATTCCCTCTCCGTGGTTTTCGACAGCGCCTCGTACCTGAAAACCTTCGGTTTGACCGATGCCGATCTTTCACAATCCCTACTTTATAAAGTGGCTATTTTCACCGTACTGGTAGCTATCGCGTCAGGTGGAGAAAGGTTATTGTTTAAAATTTCCGGCCCGATGGTGGTGGTCAAAGTGGGCATTATTGTGGTGTTCGGTTTTGCGATGATCCCGCACTGGAATTTCGCCAATATAACCGCGTTCCCGCAAGCCTCCGTCTTCTTCCGCGACGTTCTGCTTACTATTCCTTTTTGCTTCTTTTCTGCGGTATTTATTCAGGTGCTTAACCCGATGAATATTGCCTATCGTAAACGGGAAGCGGATAAAGTACTGGCAACTCGGCTCGCGCTGCGTACCCACCGGATTAGTTATATCACGCTCATCGCGGTGATCCTGTTTTTTGCCTTTTCGTTTACCTTCTCAATTAGCCACGAAGAAGCCGTTTCTGCCTTTGAACAAAATATCTCGGCACTGGCACTGGCGGCGCAGGTGATCCCTGGGCATATCATTCATATCACCTCTACGGTGCTGAATATCTTTGCCGTACTGACCGCATTCTTTGGCATTTACCTCGGTTTCCACGAGGCCATTAAAGGCATTATTCTCAATCTGTTAAGCCGAATTATTGATACCCAGAAAATTAACTCGCACATGCTGACTCTGGCAATTTGCGCTTTTATCGTCATTACGTTGACGATTTGGGTTTCATTTCGCGTATCGGTGCTGGTGTTCTTTCAGATGGGAAGTCCGTTGTATGGCATTGTGTCGTGCCTCATTCCGTTTTTCCTGATCTCTAAAGTCGCACAACTGGAAAAACTTCGCGGGTTTAAAGCCTGGCTGATTCTCTTTTACGGCATTTTGCTGTGCTTGTCGCCACTGTTGAAGTTGATTGAGTAAACCGGAGCGCATGGCCCCGGTTTTGTGAGTTAACGCTGCGGATTTTCATCCTGATCAACAGCAAAACAAGCTACCAGTTGACCGCCGTAGCCTTTTAGCTGCGGCTGCAACTGGGTGCAGGGGCCGAAGCGTCGACGACAGCGGGCGTTGAAGGCGCAACCCGGCGGTGGATTCAGCGGGCTTGGCAGTTCACCGGTGAGTTTGATGCGTTCGCGACGATCGTCCGGGTTCAGGCGCGGCGTCGCGGAGAGCAGCGCCTGAGTGTACGGATGACGCGGGTTATTGAAGATTTGGTCCTTCGTCCCCTTCTCCACGCAGCGCCCCAAGTACATCACCATCACGTCATCAGCGATGTGCTCCACCACCGACAGGTCGTGCGAGATGAAGACATAAGAAAGCCCCAACTCCTGCTGCAAATCCATCATCAGGTTGAGCACCTGCGCACGCACCGAGACATCCAGCGCGGAAACCGGCTCATCGGCAATCACCACGTCCGGGTCGAGCATCAGACCTCGGGCGATGGCGATACGCTGACGTTGACCGCCGGAAAACATGTGCGGATAGCGGTCGTAATGCTCTGTTTTCAGGCCGACTTTCGCCATCATCGACAGGGCTTTTTCCCGACGCTGCTCTTTGCTTAAGCTGGTGTTAATAAGCAGCGGCTCTTCGAGAATTTGCCCAACTTTTTTACGCGGATTCAGCGAACCGTAAGGGTTCTGAAAGACAATCTGGATTTTCTGCCGACGCAGCTTCTGCGCCTGCGGATCGTGCTTAAGCAGATCCTGCCCCTGGTAATACAGCTCGCCGCCGGTGGGCGTTTCAATCATTGTCAGCAACCGACCGAGGGTCGATTTACCGCAGCCAGATTCGCCCACTACTGCCAGCGTTTTGCCACGTTCAAGGTTAAACGAAACACCATCCAGCGCCTTCACCAGACGTTCCGGTGCGAACATACCTTTCTTCACCGGGTAATGTTTTTTCAGGTCAATTGCCTGCAACAATGGTTGTTGCGAGGTGGCCTCTTGCGTACTCATAGTGTGGGCCTCCCGGCATCATCAAGTGGGTAATGGCATTTGGACTGACGCCCGTCAGCGAGCATATTCAGCGCCGGTTCTTCGGCGCGGCATTTGTCAGTCGCGTAGGGGCAGCGCGGATTAAGCAGGCAGCCGTTCGGGCGGTCGTACTTGCCGGGAACCACGCCAGGCAACGACGCCAGACGTTCTTTGTCCTGAGCAAATTCCGGCAGCGCACGCAGCAATACCTGAGTATACGGATGACGCGGCGCACGGAAGATGGCGTGAGCATCGCCCGTTTCCACCACCTGACCTGCATACATCACGATGATTTTATGTGCCGCTTCCGCCACCAGCGCAAGGTCATGGGTGATCAACACCAGCGCCATGTTTTCTTTCTGCTGTAGCTCCAGCAGCAGTTCGATGATTTGCGCCTGAATGGTCACGTCCAGCGCGGTGGTCGGTTCATCCGCAATCAGCAGTTTTGGCCGACAGGCAATTGCCATCGCGATCATTACACGCTGGCTCATACCGCCGGAAAGCTGATGCGGGTAAACATCCAGACGCGACGCCGGATCGGGAATACCGACCTGATTCAGCAAGTCAATTGCCCGCTGACGGCGGGTACTTTTGTTACCGCCCTGATGCACCTTAATCGCTTCCATAATCTGGAAACCCACGGTGTAGCACGGGTTGAGACTGGTCATCGGGTCCTGGAAGATCATCGCTACTTCGGCACCCACCAGATTGCGGCGCTCTTTTTCCGATATACGCTGCAAATCCTGGCCATTAAATTCCAGCTTTTCCGCCATCACGCGGCCCGGATAATCAATCAGCCCCATAATCGCCAGTGAACTGACCGATTTACCCGAACCGGATTCACCCACAATCCCGACCACTTCGCCCTGTTTCACGCTGTAGCTGATGCGGTCTACAGCGCGGAATGGTGCGCTTTCGTCACCGAAATGCACCGATAATTTATCTATATTTAATAACGCCATCTCGAACCTCTTACTGCTTCAGTTTGGGATCGAGCGCGTCACGCAGACCGTCACCCATCAGGTTAAATGCCAGCACCGTCAGCAGGATCGCCAGACCAGGGAAGGTCACGACCCACCAGGCGCTTTGCGCAAACTGCAACACGTCGGAGAGCATGGTGCCCCACTCCGGCGTTGGCGGTTGCGCCCCCATGCCGAGGAAACCAAGAGCAGCCATATCGAGAATGGCGTTAGAGAAACCGAGCGACGCCTGGACAATCAGCGGCGCAAGGCAGTTGGGAAGAATATTGATAAACATCTGCCGCAGCGCCCCGGCTCCCGCCACGCGGGAAGCGGTCACGTAGTCGCGGTTCACTTCCACCAGCACGGCGGCGCGAGTTAAGCGGACATAGTGCGGCAGGGCAACGAAGGTCAGCGCCAGCGCGGCGTTACCAATCGACGGGCCGAAGATAGCCACCAGCACCAGCGCCAGCAGCAGGCTTGGCAGCGCCAGCATGATATCGACCACGCGCATGATGATGTTATCGACCAGGCCGCCGAAGTAGCCGGCGATCAGGCCGAGAATAACGCCCATAATCAGCGATAACACCACCACCAGACAGCCAACCAGCAGCGACAAGCGTGCGCCGTACATCAGGCGCGACATCACATCGCGACCGACGTCATCAGTGCCCAGCAAGTGCGCCATGCTGCCGCCTTCCTGCCAGGCTGGCGGGGCGAGCAGCGCATCGCGGAACTGTTCCGCCGGGTTATAGGGTGCAATCCAGTTGGCAAAGATCGCGATAAACAGCACGATGACGACATAAACCAGTCCGACGACCGCGCCTTTGTTACGTTTAAAATAGTGCCAGAACTCCTGTAAAGGGGTCATCGGCACCGGTGCAGTAATCACTTTATTTTCAGTAACCTGTGACATGATGTTCCCTTACTTCTTATGACGAATACGCGGGTTCACCACGCCGTACAGCAGATCGACCAGCAGGTTGACGAGGATAATCATCGTCGCCACCAGCAATACGCCGCCCTGCACCACTGGATAATCGCGGCGTTGCAGTGCGTCAATCAACCAGCGCCCCAGACCGGGCCACGAGAAGATGGTTTCGGTCAGAATCGCCCCCGCCAGCAGCGTCCCGACCTGTAGGCCAATAACGGTTACCACCGGCAGCATGGCGTTACGCAGCGCATGGACGATAATCACCCGCATCCGGGTCAATCCCTTGGCACGCGCGGTGCGGATGTAATCCTCGCCCAGCACTTCCAGCATCGAGGAGCGCGTCATACGAACGATAACCGCCAGCGGAATTGTGCCCAGCACCATCGCAGGTAAGATCATATGCGCGACGGCGTCGATAAAGTTGCCGTCTTCACCCCAGATGGCGGTGTCGATCAACATAAAACCGGTTAACGGATTGGAATCATCAAGGAACACCATGTCGCTCACGCGACCGGAGACCGGCGTCAGGTTCCAGTGCACCGAAACCAGCATGATCAGCATCATGCCCCACCAGAAGATTGGCATTGAGTAACCGGTCAGTGCCAGACCAACCGCCGTGTGATCGAAAATGGAACCACGTTTAACCGCAGCCAGCACACCAACCGGAATGCCGACTGCCGTAGCAAAAATCATCGCGCAGACGCCAAGTTCCAGCGTGGCCTGGAAGCGCGGCACGAACTCTTCCCAAACCGGGATGCGGCTTTTCATCGAAATGCCTAAATCACCGTGCATAACGCCCCAAATATAGTGGAGGTACTGCTGCCACATCGGTTTATCTAAACCGAGTTCAGCCAGCAGCTGTGCGTGACGCTCTGGGGAGATCCCACGTTCGCCCGCCATGATCATCACCGGATCGCCGGGGATCATGTGGACAAAGGCAAAAGTGAGAAGGGTAATACCGATAAACGTGGGGATGACGAGTCCCAAACGTCGGAGAATAAACTGCAACATAACCCGGATTCTCTATAGTGACCCACAGCCTGGAACTGCGTGTCTGTATTGCTCACAAATCAATTCCTGCCCTTGTCTGACAGGGAATGAAGTATTGCTGCCGGATGGCGCTGCACGCAGAGGCACAGCACCACCGGGTATGGCTTTTAATTATTCAATAGAGACGTTTTCGAAGTGATGTTTGCCTAATGGATCAACCACATAGCCTTTAACTTCTTTGCGTACCGGTTCAAACACGGTGGAGTGTGCGATGATCAGAGCCGGAGCCTGATCGTGCATCACCACCTGTGCTTGTTTGTACAGTTCAACGCGCTTGTTGTGGTCGTCGGTGGCACGCGCCGGTTGAATCAGATCTTCAAACGGTTTGTAGCACCATTTTGAGTAGTTGGAGCCTTGTTCAGAGGCGGCACAGCTGAACAGGGTGGCGAAGAAGTTATCCGGATCCCCGTTGTCGCCAGTCCAGCCCATCATTACCGTCTGATGCTCGCCATCTTTCGCGCGCTTGAGGTACTCACCCCATTCGTAGGTGACGATTTTGGCCTGCACGCCGACTTTCGCCCAGTCCGCCTGAATCATCTCCGCCATGCGGCGAGCATTCGGGTTATATGGACGTTGTACCGGCATCGCCCACAGGTCGATGGAGAAACCTTTTTCCAGACCGGCTTCTTTCAGCAAGGCTTTCGCTTTTTCAGGATCATAGGTGTAATCCTGAACGTCGTCGTTATAGCCCCACATGGTTGGCGGGATCAGGTTTTTCGCTGCTACACCCGCGCCCTGATAAACCGCTTTGATGATCGCGTCTTTGTTCACCGCGTAGGTCAGAGCCTGGCGAACTTTCACATCATCCAGTGGTTTTTTCTGCACGTTATACGAGAGATAACCGACGTTCAGCCCCGGCATTTCCATCAGGTTGATGGATTTATCCTGCTTCATGCGGGCAATATCTGCCGGGTTCGGGTACGGCATCACCTGGCATTCATTTTTCTGCAATTTCGCGTAACGCACGGAAGCGTCAGGAGTAATAGAGAAGACCAGCGTGTCGATCTGCGGTTTAGTGCCCCAGTAGCCATCAAACGCTTTGTAGCGAATACGGGAATCTTTTTGATACTGCTGTAACTGGAACGGGCCGGTGCCGATCGGGTTGAGGTCCAGTTTTTCCGGCGTACCGGCTTTCATCATCGCGTCAGCATATTCTTTTGACAGAATAGAGGCGAAGTCCATTGCCAGGTCAGCGAGGAACGGCGCTTCCGGGCGAGTCAGCACGAACTGAACGGTGTTATCGTCCACCTTTTTCACTTCGCTGATCAACTCCGGCAAGCCCATGCCTTCGAAGTATTCGTAGCTGCCACCAGAGACTTTATGGTATGGGTTTTGCGCGTTTTTCTGACGATCAAACGAGAACACCACGTCATCGGCGTTCAGTTCGCGCGTCGGTTTGAATTCTTTATTGTCATGCCACTTCACACCTTTACGCAGATGGAAGGTATAGGTTTTACCGTCTTCGCTGATTTCCCACTTTTCAGCGAGGCCCGGGATCACTTCGGTGGTGCCGATTTTAAATTCAACCAGGCGGTTATAAAGCGGTACGGAAGAGGCGTCATAGGTGGTGCCGGAGGTAAACAGCTGCGGGTTAAACCCTTCTGGCGAACCTTCTGAGCAATAAACCAGAGTTTTAGCCTGAACACTTGCTGCGACGGTCATAGCCACCAGGCTGAGACCAAGCTTCAGCATCCCTGACTTTTTCAAGGAAATACGCATTATTCTGCTCCAATTGTGATGTTTGTTGTTTTAACCCTTTGCAGTGGGTTGTCGCTGCCTGACCTTTTTTGTTTTTTGCCCGGTCGGGTCAACGTTATGAGGTGGGGATGCCGTACTAATTAACATCAGTGTAACAGTGCGGATCCTCCATAAAATGCCCCTCGTGACCTACAATCTGTCAACAGAATGTGAAAACGTCAATACAGCCAACCGGGATTTACACCAACGGTGAGAATCCACAAACAAAGATTAAAAAAACTTCAAACCGCTATTTGCAGCAGAGAAATTTGTGCTACTCCAACATAACCAGAACAATAACCTTAATATTTAGCAACAATTGGTGATTAAGTTTTATGCATTTAATGAAAAAAATCTGAGGAAAAGGTGGATATCTGAGCGATTAATACCATGAACGCTAAAACGCACAGCGGAAAATGCCAGCGCCAGCCATAAGTAACGCAATAATAGATTTAAGCAAATATAAAAAAAGACAATGGTTTCTGTCACAAATCCGTTAATGGATAGTGAGATATGGGGCGCAAATTTGGCAGGGAAATGTGTGATGTGGGGGGATAAGGCCTTCACGCCGCATCCGACAATGGGCCGGCACATTTGCCTGATGCGACGCTGGCGCGTCTTATCAGGCCTACGTCGAGTCGAACCTCCCTGCCCCCGGAGGTTCTCATCCTCTTCAGACCGCAGAAAGCAAAAAACCAGCCCGTAGGCTGGTTTTTCTAAATTGGTCGGTGATAGAGGATTCGAACCTCCGACCCCTTCGTCCCGAACGAAGTGCGCTACCAGGCTGCGCCAATCACCGAATGCGGGGCGCATCTTACTGCGCAGATACGCCCTCGTCAATCCCTTAATAGCAAAATGCCTTTTGATCGGCGAGAAAGTCAGCAGGCCGTTTAGTTAGCCACAACGGTCTTCGCTTGCGGGATGTGACACCAGTTGTTGTTTTCGTTAATTCCACCATCCGGTGAAGTATAGCCGAGACAGCCCATGATGGTGTCGTACAGCTCTACGTGACGGCGCGGTACTTTCATATCGGCTTCTTTTTTCAACTGCGCGAATGCCTGCGCATTGGCCGGATTTTCCAGATATTTATCTGACATCCAGACCATCATCGGTACGCGGAACTGCTCCGGTGGTGCATATTCGCGTGGTGTACCATGCAAGTGCTCACGCTCGTTAATCGACTCACCGTGATCCGCCGCGTAGAACACAATCGCTTTCTTATCGCGGAATCTGTCGATCACCGAGTCGATAAAATGATCTACGTAGGTAATGGAGTTATCGTATGAGTTAATCATCGGCGCTCTTGGACATTTGCGATCAATTGCATAACACTCTGGCTTCCACTGGGCAAACTCACGTGGATAACGCTGAGTATAGTTGTAGTGCGACCCTTTGGTATGCAGCACAATCAGATGCTTACCTTCTGGTTTTTTCTCCAGAGAACGTTCAATTTCATTAACCAGCAACATGTCATCTACCGCTTTCCCACGGTTACGTGGCTCAGCCGCGATTTGCTCACGGTAGGCAATGTTGTCAGCCATGGTATTGCTGTAGAACCACATCTCGCTCTGCATGGCGTACAAATCAGAGCTAAAACCCAACTGCTTGAGAACCGCAAATACGTTCTGCTCTTTGAGCGTACGTTGAGGGTTATCTTCCGTTCCGCCCTCACGAACAAACATACAGCGTAGTGATAATTTAGTCGCGGTATCGCAAGAATAACCACGGTACATCACCAGATTTTTCTCTTTCGCCAGCTTCGGCGTGGTATCACGCTCGTAACCCAGCATCCCCATATGATCCCAACGCGTGGTTTCACCAATAATGAAAATCACATAGGTGTCGTCGAGATTTTGCGTCGGGGTATAGGTGAATTTTTTCGCCGGATTCATCAACGAACGATTGTCTGAAGATTCATCCACTTGCGCCCAGGCATACAGCCCCAGCGCAGAAAGCCAGTTCGAGGGTAAATAAGAGTTCGCCAGCACCCCGCCATAACTTGGCATATCCACCCCAGCCATGCGGTCTGCACGCTTTTGTGCTACATCCATAAGACGGATTGGGCCCCATACCAGCAAGCCTGCTAACAGCACAGTAAGCGCGCTACGCCAGCGTGTTTTCGGGGTACAGAGCTGACGCCAGAAGGTGTCTTGTGAGCGGTTCATCCAGATAAAGAGCAACGGGATAATACTCACCAGTACAACCCATGCGATAAGTGTCCAGCCAACCACTTCTTTCGACAGGTCGATGTCGGTGGTCATCACCGAAGCGACAATCCCGTAGCCAATCATGACGTTCATAAATGTCATGTAGTAACTGGCTCCGGCAGAAATCAGCACCAGCAATGAAGCCAGCACTTTCCAGGCTGTTCTGCCAAAGAGTGAAATTAAGCGTAAAAAGAAGAAGGTTGCCAGAACCGTCCCTGCCAGTTCGATAACCGCCGAGACACCATTAAGAAAAGTGAAGTTATGCGCGTAACCATCAAACCGACGGAAATAGACTGCGCAATTCATAAACAAACCAATATAGACAGCGAGCAAAAAGCTTAGCTTTTGCTGCGTTATCGTTTTGATATATCTCATGCAAACAAACCCTGGAAAAACAGGTGATAACACCCTGCATAATGGCCTTTCAAGCCAGGCAAGGGAAAAGTGCGAAGGTCGTCAGATAAGGAAAATCTGCACACGCTGATAAGTAGACCACAGCAAAGGGAAAAAGTGTGGGGAAAGAGTGTGCGTGAAGCACAAATTTACAAAAATACAAGTATGAAAGGAGACTTTCATTAATTGAACACTTAAAAGGGCCAGCTAACTGGCCCCGACTTTATCAATGACTCATCCTGAATTGTTTTGATACATTGGCTCATTCACGGTGAAAAATGTGCCACTCTATCTCAGGACGAGACTGAAACCAGTCGCCAAACTTAACCATGCACCTCACGAAACGCTCTGAGTCCTGGTTGGCGAATGGTCGTAGAAAGTGCCAGAGACAGAATCAGCAGGGCGAAAATCACGTAGAAGGTCACATAGAAACCACCAAACAGTGAGGCAATAATCGAGCCGCAAATACTACCAATACCGAAACCGAGATAAATCACACCGTAGTTTTTCGCCAGGTTATTGAGGCCGAAGAACTCACTGACCAGTGACGGGAACACCGTGATTGTACCGCCGAAGTTAAAGGCCACGCAGGCAATCGCTGCGAAGAACGTTAACGCATTGAGTGGAGCGAACAGCAGTGCCGCCATGCCCACCAGCGAAACTACCTGTCCAATGGTGATGACCCGAATACGGGCAATTTTGTCAGACAGAATACCCAACACCAGACGACCAGAAAGGTTAGCAATAGAAATAACTGTCACTGCGTTGGCTGCAGAAATTGCATCAAGATGCGCCAGACTCTGGGCGATATCTTTCGCCACCCCAATTACATACAGACCGCTCATGCAGGCAGTCAGGAACATTACCGCCAGCATCCAGTATTGTGGTTTTCGCATCGACTCTGCCAGAGTGAAATCATTTTCCACCACACCATTATGGGTTTTGACTTCCTGTTTCGGCGCATCTTTCATTAAGGTCGCACCAAAAACAATCATCACCAGCGCAATCGCACCCCAAATTATAAAGGTTTTTTCCAGACCGACCGTTTCCAGCAGTTGCGTGTCGATAAATTTGAACCCCAGGCTACCCAGGCCATAGGAACCAATGGCGAATGCGGAGATCAAACCTTTACGTTCCGGGAACCACTTCACGCAGTTAGAGAGCGTCAGCAAGTAACCCGCTCCATCTGCCAGACCGACCAGCACACCGGCACTCAGCCACAGCATCATCAGGTTGTTGGAATGCGCGGTCAGGAAGAAGCCTAATCCCAGCAAAATACCGGAAGCCATAGTGACGCGTTTAACGCCAAAACGTTCCTGTAACTTTCCCGCGACAGAAGAAGAAATTGCCAGCCCCAGACTCAACAGGCCAAAAGAAAATGCCACCTGGCTTACCGGTGCATCCAGTTTGGCGGAAAGTGCACCGTTAAACAGGCTCCAGGTATAAACCGACCCCAGGGCAAACTGGGTAATAATAGTACCGATAAGCGTCAGCCAGCGCGTACGTTGATAGTTGGAAGGTGTCATGGCAGTGTTCCTGCATTAATAAAAAGGAAAGGTCTCTGCCGACAACCATATCGAAGTGCACTTTATGCCAGGGGAAAAACGGCATGAAATGCCATCAGAACGGAATGAAATGCCTTAGTTCAGGAATGAATGACGTGACAAATATTCACCGCAATAATAATTATGTCAGTTAGTACCCACTATCAGCACAATGATTGTTATACGCGGCCTTGAATTGTAAATGACAAGTTAAAATCTGGCGCTAACGCCCATGCTATACAAATAATCATTATTATTGTTGCTGTTTTCTGCCTGAGATAACGCGGCATAAGCGGCAATATGTGGGTTAAGCAACATATCGGCTCCCACCGTCACATCAAGCCAGTTGCCGTTCTGATTTGTCGCCGTCATGCGGCTCAGGCCTGATTGAGCCTTCCAGATATTCTCGCCAAATTGCTGGTTATAGCTGATTTGCGCCCAGGGACGAAAATCGCCAAGCCGGGAATCAACACGCCAGCCTAATGTGCTGACGCTGGCATGCCATAACGGATCGGTCAACGTTGCAGTGCTGTCGCCAAACTCGTTATACATCGAATTAGTCGTACCATCATAATGCAATGCGGCGACTGGGCCTGTTGTAACATGTTCATATAAATGGAAATTCCAGCCCATACTCATACTGCTGGTCACATCCACAGGCGTATCCTCCGCCAGATTGACTTCCAGTCCCAGCGCCCTTTGGCTACTTTGAATACGTTGCGACAAAATATCATTGTAATCAGGTTGGTGATCGCTATCCCAGGTATAACGCTCCGTAGTATGTCCAGGCTGCGTATCAACGATATATTCTTGTTGCCAGGCATAAGCTGTGTTGAGAAAAAGAGAACTGGTTACAACGCTCGCCAGCAAACTTAACGTCCAGTGGCCACCGCATTTTTTTATGATCATTAACACGACTCCAGGAAAGAGCCGAATTCGGCGATATTATTGTCATTGTATGAAGGATATCGGGCATATTAGCCCTGTATTAAATATTGACTTTTTCACCGATGCGTCAAGAAAAGCAGGTGAAATTTTTACGACCGGGTATATAACGAGGGAAAGTATGGAACGTTGCGGCTGGGTGAGTCAGGATCCACTTTATATTGCCTACCACGATAATGAGTGGGGCGTGCCTGAAACCGACAGTAAAAAACTGTTCGAAATGATCTGCCTTGAAGGACAACAGGCTGGGTTATCCTGGATTACCGTCCTCAAAAAACGTGAAAATTATCGCGCTTGTTTTCATCAGTTTGATCCCGTCAAGGTTGCGGCAATGGAGGAAGACGATATCGAAAGACTGGTACAGGATGCCGGGATTATTCGCCATCGTGGAAAAATCCAGGCCATTATCGGCAATGCGCGCGCTTACCTGCAAATGGAGCAAAACGGCGAACCGTTTGCCGACTTTGTCTGGTCGTTCGTAAACCACCAGCCACAAGTGACACAAGCCAGAACATTGAGCGAAATCCCTACTTCAACGCCCGCCTCCGACGCGCTCTCCAAGGCTCTGAAAAAACGCGGCTTTAAGTTTGTTGGCTCGACGATTTGTTACTCCTTTATGCAGGCATGTGGGCTGGTGAATGATCATGTGGTTAGCTGCTGTTGCCATCCGGAGAACAAAACATGATTCGGGAAGCGCAACGTTCGGAACTGCCCGCGATTCTGGAGTTATGGCTGGAAAGCACAAGCTGGGGACATCCCTTTATAGAAACAAGCTATTGGCGTGACTGCATTCCGCTGGTACGTGATGCATATCTTGCCAACGCGCAAAACTGGGTGTGGGAAGACGATGGTGAATTTCTCGGTTTTGTCAGCATTATGGAGGGACGATTTCTGGCAGCAATGTTCGTTGCACCGAAGGCCATCAGGCGCGGTATCGGTAAGGCGCTGATGCAATATGTACAGCAGCGCCATCCCCATTTGTTGCTGGAGGTTTATCAAAAAAACCAACCGGCGCTAGATTTTTACCATGCGCAGGGGTTTCATATTGTCGACTGCGCATGGCAGGAGGAAACCCAACTCCCTACCTGGATTATGGATTGGCAGGCGGATCAAACGCCGTAAGCGACAGCTTCGGGCCATTATATTTTTCTAGCCACGCCAGCGCCGTGTTACCCGCACAGCCATTCCCCAGCCGCGAGCTGGGAAGGTCTTTAGTTAGCACGTTAACCGCACCATTTTTACAAATGCCGCCAGCAGATAAATCCAGATCTGGCCATGCACCTTCGTGAATACAAATCACGCCTGGCTTAATACCTTCGCTAATGACTGCTCCGGCAAGGATTTGCCCGCGCGAGTTCCACACCCGAACTGTATCGCCATCTTGTATGCCGCGCGCCCGCGCATCCTCTGGGTGAATGGTGACAGGTTCACGATTTGCCACCGCATACAATTCGCGTAGAGAACTGTAATTCAGCTGACTGTGCAGACGATGTGCCGGGTGAGCAGAAAGCACCTGCAACTGTTCCGGTTCGGCATTGCCCTGCCACTCATCCGGCTCCAGCCACGTTGGATGTCCCGGACAATCCCGGTAACCATAATCCGCAATGCGCTGCGAGAATATTTCAATCTTACCGCTGGCGGTTTTTAACGGATGAGCCTGCGGATCGCGGCAGAAATCAGCGAAGCGAATAAACCGCTCACTGTCTGAGTTTTCCGGCATCTCAATTAATTGGTTGGCTTCCCAAAATTCATCAAATGGCGGCAATTGTACCTGCTGACTTGCCCCACGCTGCCGGGCGACGTTATAAAACGTTTCCAGCCATTGCAGCTCACTTTTTCCTTCCGTAAATCGCGCATAACCGCCCTTTTCCCACCGTTCGCTTAATTCAGCAAAAACATCAAAATCATTACGTGCTTCATCACGCGGTGGCACCACTTGTTTCATCGGCACCAGATGCTGATTGCTGTAATCTCCGGTCATAGTGAGATCATTACGCTCAAACGAGGTGGTTGCAGGGAGGACAATATCGGCGTGTTTCGCCGCCGCCGTCCAGAAGCATTCAGATATCACCACCAGCTCTGGTTTTTGCCAGGCGCGGATCAAGCGGTTAGTATCCTGATGATGAGTAAAGTTGGCACCACCCGCCCACCAGATAAAACGAATATCCGGAAAATGTCGGTTCATGCCGTTGTGTTGATATGCGCCACCGGGGTTTTCTAATGCTTCAACGATACGGGCAACGGGGATTTTATCTACTGCATCGGTGCCGCCAGGCAAACTACTCTGCATGGAAGAGAGCACCGCAGCGCGGCGGGTCGGATTGCCGCCATTAGCAAAATGGTAAGAAAGGCCAAAACCGCCACCGGGTGTGCCGATTTGCCCCAACATTGCCGCCAGCGTGACGATCATCCAGTGTTTTTGCTCACCAAACTGCTGGCGCTGCATTCCCCATCCCGCCATCAGCATCGTAGTGTTTTGGTGGAAAATAGCCGCCAGCTCGCGAATTTTCTCCGCTGAAATGCCGCAAATCTCCGCCGCCCATTCGGCGGTTTTCGCTATTCCGTCGTTCTCACCCAGCAAATAAGAAGCGAAGATGTCATAACCCGTGGTGCAACGCGCCAGAAACGCCTCGTCGTGCCAACCATTTTCCACCAGCGTATGGGCGATCCCCAGCATTAGCGCCACATCGGTGCCCATATGTGGCGCTATCCACTCCATTTTATCGCCAAAGAAATCGACGGTTTCCGATCGCATTGGATCAATGCAGATCAGCTTTTTCCCGCTATCACGCAATGCGGAAAAATAAGAAAGTCCCTGCTCATCAGACGCATTCCACGCAATTTTCAGCGTATTTAGAGGGTTAGCACTCCACAGCACCACCACATCGCTATGTTGCAGCACCAGCGGCCAGCTGGTCTGCTGCTGATAGACTTCGCTACCCCCCACGACATACGGCATGATCGCCTGTGCCGCGCCGGTCGAATAATCCCCCAAATGCCCGGTATAACCACCTGCCAGCGCCATATAGCGTTGTAATAAAGTTGACGCTTTATGCAATACACCGTTTGAACGCCAGCCGTAGGAACCAGCAAAAATCGACGCCGGTCCATAAGCATCACGAATACGTTTATGTTGATGGTGGATGAGCTCCAGTGCCTCATCCCAACTCACGCGAACAAATTCATCCTGCCCACGAATGCCTTGCGGGGTTTCTGGAGACGCGAGAAAGCCTTTGCGCACCATTGGAAATCGCACCCGCGTATTGCTGTGAACCTGGTCGCGAACCGCGCTCTGCAAGGAGTTTTCCAGCTCTGTTGCTAACACGCCACGCGAGCTAAACACGGTTTCGCCGTCGGTTTCAACCAGCATGGGTCCCCAGTGGGCGGCAGTAAGAACGGAATAACGTGAGGATGAATTGGCCAAACCGAAGGCTCCTGAAAGGTTAGATGTATTGAGCAGTTAAATATTACTTACAAATTTCCGAGTATTCCCAGGAATAATCTTCATGTTCACACGGCATAATCTCCCGCCACGGCACCCGTGAACAAGAATAAAAAGGTTATTAAGGATTAACAATGAAGAAACGTGTTTATCTTATTGCTGCCGTCGTGAGCGGCGCTCTGGCGGTATCTGGCTGTACAACTAACCCTTACACCGGCGAACGTGAAGCAGGTAAATCTGCTATCGGTGCAGGTCTGGGCTCTCTCGTTGGCGCGGGTATTGGCGCACTCTCTTCTTCGAAGAAAGATCGCGGTAAAGGTGCGCTTATTGGCGCAGCCGCTGGCGCGGCACTGGGCGGCGGCGTTGGTTATTACATGGATGTGCAGGAAGCGAAGCTGCGTGACAAAATGCGCGGCACCGGCGTTAGCGTAACCCGCAGCGGGGACAACATTATCCTTAACATGCCGAACAATGTGACCTTTGACAGCAGCAGCGCAACTCTGAAACCGGCTGGTGCTAACACGCTGACTGGCGTGGCAATGGTGCTGAAAGAGTATCCGAAAACAGCGGTTAACGTGATTGGTTACACCGACAGCACGGGTGGTCACGACCTGAACATGCGTCTCTCCCAGCAGCGTGCGGATTCCGTTGCCAGCGCGTTGATCACCCAGGGCGTGGACGCCAGCCGCATCCGTACTCAGGGTCTTGGCCCGGCTAATCCGATCGCCAGCAACAGCACCGCAGAAGGTAAGGCGCAAAACCGCCGTGTAGAAATCACTTTAAGCCCGCTCTAATCCCTTTCATGCCGGGTGATGCAGAAATCACCTGGCATTCTTCAGTTTTCCTTCATCATATTTCAGGCTAAGGTGATTGCCTTATCAGTGAATGGAGAGAAGAATGAAGCCGTCCGTTATCCTCTACAAAGCCTTACCTGATGATCTACTGCAACGCCTGCAAGAGCATTTCACCGTTCACCAGGTAGCAGACCTCAATCCACAAACCATCGAACAAAACGCGGCGATTTTTGCCGAAGCTGAAGGTTTACTGGGTTCAAACGAGAATGTTGATGCCGCATTGCTGGAAAAGATGCCAAAACTGCGTGCCACATCAACTATCTCCGTCGGCTATGACAATTTCGATGTCGATGCGCTTAACGCTCGAAAAATCCTGCTGATGCATACGCCAACCGTATTAACGGAAACCGTCGCCGATACGCTGATGGCGCTGGTATTATCTACCGCTCGCCGGGTTGTGGAGGTAGCAGAACGCGTAAAAGCAGGCGAATGGACCGCCAATATCGGCCCGGACTGGTACGGCATTGATGTTCACCATAAAACACTGGGCATTGTCGGGATGGGACGGATCGGCATGGCGCTGGCACAGCGCGCGCATTTTGGCTTCAACATGCCAATTCTCTATAACGCTCGCCGCCACCATAAAGAAGCAGAAGAACGCTTTAACGCCCGCTACTGCGATCTGGATACGCTGTTACAAGAATCAGATTTCGTTTGCCTGATCCTGCCGCTAACTGAAGAAACTTATCACCTGTTTGGCGCGGAACAATTCGCCAAAATGAAATCCTCCGCTATTTTCATTAATGCAGGGCGTGGGCCGGTAGTTGACGAAAATGCGCTGATTGCAGCGTTGCAGAAAGGGGAAATTCACGCCGCTGGTCTGGATGTCTTCGAACAAGAGCCATTGCCAGTAGATTCGCCGTTGCTCTCAATGGCAAATGTCGTTGCAGTACCGCATATTGGTTCAGCCACTTATGAGACGCGTTATGGCATGGCTGCCTGTGCTGTGGATAATTTGATTAATGCGTTGCAGGGGAAGGTTGAGAAGAACTGTGTGAATCCGCACGTCGCGGACTAAGCCGCGACTGCGTGGAGAAAAGCCCGATAACCGCTCGGGCTTTTACTCTTTATTGGGTTGCAGTAACTGCCGTAGTCCAGGCCTGATTAAACGCCTGATGCTGTGCCGGTAATGGCGCAATCAGTTTGTTATATTCACTCGCCTGCTGTGAAGTCGGGAACTGGATGCCATTCGCGACAAAGCTCACCTGAGTACCTTGTTGAGCGATGTAGTCCCCCACCATCACCAGTTGCTGCGTGAACGTTTGAGCCGCCGGAATCAGCGGTTGCAACGCATCAGCTGGGGTCGTCACTACTTTAGTGAATGCCTGATCAAAGACCGGTTTCAGGTCATCGGTCTGTTTTAGCGCAGAGTGTGCGGCATCGGCCTGCAACTTCGCATTTTGCAATTGTTGCGCCAGTACGCCCAGAGATCCGTTCATTTCACGCAGTGGACCACTTTGCGTGACGTAATCCTGTGGTACGCGAATCGCGTTAACGCTGTCTACAACCGGACGCAGACCGGAATCCATCGCCTGATTAACCTGTTGGGAATAGCCATACAGGATCGCGTAATCAGAGACAAAAGGACCAAACTGTTTTTTCTGATCGGCAGTCAGGGTTGGTAGACGTTCACCGCTACGCATCACTGTATTCTGCAGGAAGTCGATAAACGCTTTACGCTGATCGCCTTCTTTATCAAAACACCCACTCAGGCTAACTACCATTAATAACGCCGCAAGAGGCGCAAACCAGCGAGAGCAGGACTTTCCTGTCGCCATTTTCTTACTCCTTTCACCCAAAAAAAGCGCACAACGACACACGCGTGTCTGACGCTGACAAGGATAGTCCAGGACAGGCTTACAGGATACCCTTTATGCATAATCTTCCTGGGAAAATGATGTAGAAAATGAAGAAGAGTTAATTTGTTGTTTTATTGTTAAAAACAGGCATTATTATTGCGTTTTTGTGGCCAGCCTCTCCCTCCTCTTGGTAGGCCAGATTTTCGGAATCTTTACAATCCCAGGACGCAACGAAATATATCGGCATTAATCATATTGTTAGGTGACTATAAGTCACGGCAACTTAGCAGCTGAATCGAATCATACTTAAATCACTCACGGGTTTCTCCCCGCTGTGTCTGCTTTTCCCGACTATTCTTAATGAGCTTCGATGAAATTCACGATCCCGCAGTGTGATTTGAGGAGTTTTCAATGGAATATAAAGATCCAATGCATGAGCTGTTGAGTAGCCTGGAACAAATTGTTTTTAAAGATGAAACGCAAAAGATTACCCTGACGCACAGAACAACGCCTTGTACCGAAATTGAGCAATTACGTAAAGGGACAGGGTTAAAAATTGATGATTTCGCCCGAGTTTTGGGCGTATCAGTAGCCATGGTGAAAGAATGGGAGTCCAGACGCGTAAAGCCTTCCAGTGCCGAACTAAAATTGATGCGCCTGATCCAGGCCAACCCAGCATTAAGTAAACAGTTGATGGAATAGACTTTTATCCACTGTATTGATGTTTACGGTCCTGATGACAGGACCGTTTTCCGACCAATTAATCATAAATATGGAAAATAATTGTTGCATCACCATTCAATGCGTGGCTTAATACACATCAACGGTTTGACGTACAGACCATTAAAGCAGTGTAGTAAGGCAAGTCCCTTCAAGAGTTATCGTTGATACCCCTCGTAGTGCACATTCCTTTAACGCTTCAAAATCTGTAAAGCACGCCATATCGCCGAAAGGCACACTTAATTATTAAAGGTAATACACTATGTCCGGTAAAATGACTGGTATCGTAAAATGGTTCAACGCTGACAAAGGCTTCGGCTTCATCACTCCTGACGATGGCTCTAAAGACGTGTTCGTACACTTCTCTGCTATCCAGAACGATGGTTACAAATCTCTGGACGAAGGTCAGAAAGTGTCCTTCACCATCGAAAGCGGCGCTAAAGGCCCGGCAGCTGGTAACGTAACCAGCCTGTAATCTCTGCTTAAAAGCACAGAATCTAAGATCCCTGCCAATTGGCGGGGATTTTTTTATTTGAAAAAACGCTTTAAATGTAGAGAAGAGCAGTCGCAGGAGCAATCCAGATCTGGCACAGGAATATTCGGACAAAAGTCCGGCATGTGGCAATCACGACAGACCGCACCATCACAGCCGGTACAATCACAATCATTATTCTTCTTTTTACGTATACTCTCACCCAGGCGTTGTTTCTGCCTGATTGTCTGTGCTGCAAGTCGGCAATCTGCAAAACGCTGACGTATCTCGCTCCACCCAGCAAGAACACCTTTCTGTTGAATAATATTTTTGACGGCACCAGAACATCCCTGCGTTTGGTACAACACACTGTAAGCACAGCGATATCCTTTACGAGGAGAAAGATGTCGTTGATAAAACATTATCAATAGTAAAAGCAGCTTATTCATGAATACTCCGAGCCATTCCTGTTCCCGATGTAAAAACTGATCTAATAGCCAAATCCATTCGCTTTTATTTTAAATAACATTCATTAAACAGATAAATTTGGGTGCAATGAGAATGCGCAACGCCGTAAGAAAGGCGGGAATAATTTCCCGCCAGAGACTCTTACTTTTTCAAATTGCAGGCTAAAAATGCCGCCAGCTCATAACTCCCCTGTTTAATATGCAATTCACACAGTGAATCTCTTATCATCCAGGTGAATAATAAAAGCGTGAAACAAATCACTATTAAAGAAAGTAATCTATATTTCTGCGGCATTCCCAGCCTCCTGTGTTGATTTCCAACGAGTAAGAGGCTAACCTTATGGTGTCTATGCATAGAGGGGCCTCACTTTGATTTATAGTCAGGTGGGGCTTTTCTCTGTCTGCCTTTTGGTGAATACCTGAGACAAACAGTCTCAAGCACCCAGACTTATTTTAGCGTAATAACTCTTTTCCTCTCCTTAATAAATTCCGAAAAAAAATCTCATGAAATTAATATATGAGATAATTTTTATTCAGCAGAAGATTATTACAGGTAGCTGTATTATTTAGTGATAAAAAAAGTCTGCCATCTGGCAGACTTTTTAATAAAGGAGTTATTACTGCAGTAAAGAAATATCCGCAACGCGCAGGAATAATTCGCGCAGTTTTTCCAGCATGGTCAGGCGGTTGATACGCAGATCTTTATCATCAACCATAACCATTACTTTATCGAAGAAGGCATCAACCGGTTCACGCAGCTCAGCCAGCTCGACCAACGCATCCTGGTAACGACCTTCAGCGAAGTACGGCTCCAGCTTGTCGCGCAATACGACCACCTGCATCGCCAGTTTAATTTCTTCCGGCTCTTTCAGGGTGGAGGCATTCACGCGATCGCTCAGCACTTCGTCTGATTTCGCCAGAATGTTAGATACACGCTTGTTCGCCGCCGCCAGTGCTGCCGCTGCTTCCAGGGTACGGAAGTGCGATACTGCTTTCATACGCGCATCGAAATCAGCCGGACGAGTCGGACGACGCGCCAGTACCGCCTGGATGGTGTCGACGGTGTAACCTTCGTCCTGATACCAGGCGCGGAAGCGACCGAGCATAAAGTCGATAACGTCATCAACCACATTGGCGTTAGTCAGCTTATCACCGTACAAGCGCACCGCTTCTTCGGTCAGCGTTTGCAGATCAAGATTGAGGTTCTTCTCAACGATAATACGCAGCACGCCCAGCGCCGCACGACGCAGCGCAAACGGGTCTTTATCACCTTTCGGATGCTGACCAATACCGAAGATGCCCGCCAGGGTATCCATCTTGTCAGCAATCGCCAGCGCACAGGCTACCGGGTTAGACGGCAGGGAATCACCAGCAAAGCGCGGTTGATACTGCTCGTTCAGCGCCACCGCGACATCTTCCGCTTCACCATCATGACGCGCGTAGTGCATACCCATAACGCCCTGGGTGTCGGTGAACTCAAAGACCATGTTGGTCATCAGGTCACACTTGGACAGCAGCCCCGCACGAGTTGCGTGGTTAACGTCAGCGTCAATCTGTTCAGCGATCCAGCCAGCCAGAGCCTGAATGCGGTCAGTTTTATCGCGCAGTGTCCCCAACTGTTGCTGGAACAGTACGGTTTGCAGGCGCGGCAGGTTATCTTCCAGACGTTTTTTACGGTCGGTGTTGAAGAAGAACTCGGCATCCGCCAGACGCGGACGAACGACTTTCTCGTTACCGGAAATGATCTGCTGCGGATCTTTCGACTCAATGTTGGCAACGAAGATAAAGTTCGGCAGCAGTTTGCCGTCATTCGCATACACCGGGAAGTATTTCTGGTCACCTTTCATGGTATAAACCAGTGCTTCAGACGGTACAGCGAGGAATTTTTCTTCGAATTTCGCGGTCAGAACAACCGGCCATTCAACCAGCGAAGCCACTTCTTCCAGCAGGCTTTCGCTTAAGTCAGCATTACCACCAATCTTACGCGCCGCTTCTTCAGCATCGGCTTTAATCTTCGCTTTACGCTCTTCGTAATCGGCAATGACTTTACCGCGCTCACGCAGAATTTCCGGATACTGATCGGCATTGTCGATGGTAATTTCCGGCTCACCCATAAAGCGATGTCCGCGAATTACGCGATCGGACTGAATACCCAGAATAGTTGCCGGAATGACTTTATCGCCCAGCAGCAAAGTTACGGTGTGCACCGGACGCACAAAGTGCACGTCAGACGCGCCCCAGCGCATCAGTTTCGGGATCGGTAGTTTCGCCAGCGAAGTGGCTACCATGTTCGGTACAAGCACCTCGGTGCTTTCGCCCTTCACGTGAGCGCGATACAGCAACCATTCACCTTTGTCAGTAGTCAGACGCTCGGCCTGGTCAACGGAGATCCCGCAGCCACGCGCCCAGCCTTCTGCTGCTTTACTCGGTTTGCCTTCGGCGTCGAAAGCCTGGGCAATCGCCGGGCCGCGTTTTTCGATTTCACGATCCGGTTGCGCTTCCGCCAGGTTAGCTACTTTCAGCGCCAGACGACGCGGAGCAGCAAACCATTGAACGGTGCCATGAGCGAGGCCAGCGTTATCCAGCTCCGCAGTAAAGTTCGCAGCAAAGGACTCAGCCAGGCTGCGCAGTGCTTTTGGTGGCAGCTCTTCAGTGCCGATTTCCACCAGAAAAGTTTTCTCAGACATAGCCGCCTCTTACTTATCTTTGTTGCACATCGGGAAGCCGAGGGCTTCACGGGAAGCGTAGTATGCTTCTGCCACTGCTTTGGTCAGGGTGCGAATGCGCAAAATATAACGCTGACGCTCGGTGACGGAGATGGCTTTACGCGCATCCAGCAGGTTGAAGCTGTGGGCGGCTTTCAGAATACGCTCGTAGGCAGGCAGCGGCAGCGGATTTTCCAGTGCCAGTAGCTGCTGCGCTTCTTTCTCGTACTGCTCGAAGCAGGTGAACAGGAAGTCCACGTCCGCGTATTCGAAGTTATAAGTGGACTGCTCCACTTCGTTCTGATGGAACACGTCGCCATAAGTGGTTTTACCCAGCGGGCCGTCGCTCCAGACCAGGTCGTAAACGCTGTCTACGCCCTGAATGTACATCGCCAGACGTTCCAGACCATAGGTGATCTCGCCGGTAACCGGTTTACACTCCAGACCACCAACCTGCTGGAAGTAAGTGAACTGAGTCACTTCCATGCCGTTCAGCCACACTTCCCAGCCCAGACCCCAGGCACCCAGCGTCGGGTTTTCCCAGTTATCTTCCACGAAACGAATATCGTGGATAGTCGGATCCATGCCCAGCTCTTTCAGAGAACCGAGGTACAGCTCCTGGATATTGTCCGGCGATGGCTTAATCACCACCTGGAACTGATAGTAATGCTGTAAGCGGTTGGGGTTTTCGCCGTAGCGACCATCGGTCGGGCGACGAGAAGGCTGGACATAAGCAGCCGCCATCGGTTCTGGCCCCAGCGCGCGCAGACAGGTCATTGGGTGAGAGGTTCCCGCGCCGACTTCCATGTCCAATGGTTGAACAATGGTGCAGCCCTGGCGAGCCCAGTAATCCTGTAAGGTCAGGATCAAGCCCTGGAAGGTCCTGGTATCAAACTTTTGCATATTATTTCGTGCTGGATACGTGTGGATTTAAAGGAAGGGATCAGTATACCCGCTGGATGGAAGATATACAGTACGAAACGGGAAAAAGCAGGGCTTAACGCATGGAAAGATGCAAAAAATGGCCATCTGCGTCAAAAGAACAGACAAAGTGCTCTTTCCGAAAGGTATAGCCGCGCATTTCGTAACTCCCCTGGAACTGTTCAAATGCGGTGACGTCGATTTTTTGCTCGCCGGTGTTATAACGTTTTGCTGCCTGATCCTTGCACAAGGCTTCCATATTCAACGAACGCAGAGGATCAACTTTTACCCGTTGTGCTTTCTGTACGGGTGGCGGTGTCGAGCATCCCACTAACACCATAAGCACCATTGCCGGAAAGAAATAGTTCATCATCATTAAATTACCGTCTGGTTTGCAGGTGAGTCTTATTATTTATATCGGTATAGTGGCTAATATCTTACGAATTTCCTCAAGCCTCTATAAGCTGTAGTGATAAAACTCAGATTATTCCAGTGCGCCAACCGAATGATTTATCGGTCAGACTTTTTTAACCAGATACAGAGACACAGATGCAGCCCAAAATTTACTGGATTGATAACCTGCGAGGGATAGCGTGTTTAATGGTGGTGATGATTCACACCACTACCTGGTATGTGACCAATGCCCATAGTGTTAACCCCATCACTTGGGATATCGCGAATATTCTAAATTCTGCCTCTCGTGTCAGCGTACCGCTATTTTTCATGATTTCCGGCTATCTCTTTTTTGGCGAACGTAGCGCCCAGCTGCGTCATTTCTTACGTATCGGCTTATGCCTGCTGTTTTATAGCACTGTCGCACTGCTCTACATTGCACTGTTTACTTCCATCAATGTGGAGTTATCGCTGAAAAATCTGCTGCAAAAGCCGGTGTTTTATCACTTATGGTTTTTCTTCGCGATTGCGGTGATTTATCTGGTTTCGCCGCTGATTCAGGTAAAGCACGTCGGCGGTAAAATGTTGTTGGTGCTAATGGTGGTGATTGGCATCATCGCCAACCCAAACACAGTGCCACAGAAGATCGACGGTTTTGAATGGCTACCAATTAACTTATATATCAATGGCGATACCTTTTACTACATCCTGTATGGCATGTTGGGCCGCGCCATTGGGATGATGGACACGCAACATAAGCCACTGTCGTGGATGAGCGCCGCACTGTTTATAGCCGGGGTATTTATTATCTCTCGTGGGACATTATATGAATTACGGTGGCGCGGAAATTTTGCCGATACCTGGTATCTTTACTGTGGGCCGATGGTTTTTATCTGCGCAATTGCGTTACTGACTCTGGTAAAAAATACACTGGATACGCGTACTGTTAGCGGGCTTGGACTGATATCCCGTCATTCTCTGGGTATATACGGGTTTCACGCGTTGATTATCCATGCGCTGCGCACCAGTGGTATTGAGCTTAAAAGCTGGCCAATACTGGATATTATTTGGATCTTTTGCGCGACGCTGGCAGCAAGCTTGTTACTTTCTGTGCTGGTGCAACGAATCGATAAAAACAGATTAGTGAGTTAAGTAAAAACCCGGTCACACTGGGCTGACCGGGCTTACCTGGATTATTCGCTATATTCTTCCTGCGCAGCCATCGTTTCTTTTGGGGCGTTGATTCCGGCATCACGGATATTTTTCTGCACCGCTACTGCACCAAACAAGCTTAAAAAGAAGGCCAGACCATAAAAGCCTTTTTCACTGAGTAATAACGTTGCATTCCACAGACCTACCATCAGTAACGCGACAGAGATGATAAATACCACCAGGCAGGTCATATAATAAATAGATGTGGTAGGAATACCTTCATACTTATCCCGAACGGTCTTTTGATAGGAAGCTGCCGAAAACAGCCCTAACACCAATACGGCAAAATAATATCCCTTTTCATTTAACTGCATCTCTGCATTCCATAGCCCCAACAGATAGGTAACGATACCACCAGCAAGAGCTACCCATGACACAATACTGAATGCCGGAGAATAGGTTGATATTTTGTTTTCCATCACAGATTTCCTTTCATTCCTGAACTATTAAGAGCTTTATGGCGATCATGCCGAGCGAAACAAGCGCATTTGACCAAACAAGCAAACAAAAAAGGCAATCGGGTAGATCACCATTTCATAAGCGTTAATGGGTGCGTTTAAAACGCCGATAAACAAAAGGCCGATAGTGATTAACGCAACTAACTGGCAAATGCGAATAAAGAAATCATCCAGTTGCCCGAGTTTCTCTGCGCGCAGATAGGCATAGTTGCCAAAAGTCCCCGTCATTAACACGCCAAGAAAATAGCCTTTGCCACTTAACAATGGACATGAGATCCATAATCCAATCAGATAAACCAGCGCCCCGACCACAAATAATAGTTTTGCCACAGTCTTTGAGGTTTTCATAACGATCTCCGTATCTACCGGTGATACATTACGAGTAACCAACGAAAGACAAAACTGAAAAACACCATTAACAAATGATTTTCAGAATAAATCCATATAAAAAATTAATATATTCTAAATATATATGGAGATTATCCCCCGCCACATAAGGCAGGGGGAAATATTATGCCATTAGCGGCAGAAGTTGCTGATAGAGACGACGGAACGTTTCACGCCGTGGCTGATAAGCAGCATAACGCTGCGCGTTCGGCAGATGCGACTGTTCTAAAGGAAGTTGCGGCAACAACTCAATGAGAGATTTATCTGGATTTACCGCAATCTGTGCCAGCCTTGCTGCGCCTAATGCTGGCCCCACATCCCCCCCCGTGCGGTAATCCAGTTGCTGACCGCTAATATCCGCCAGCATCTGACGCCAGTACTCGCTACGCGCTCCGCCACCAATCAGTGTAATGCTTTGCGGTTGAATGCCACAGGCATGTACGACATCCATGCCATCCGCCAACGCATACCCCACGCCTTCCAGTACCGCGCGTGCCAGTTCTGCGGGGCCGTGTTGATGGGTGAGGCCGAAGAAAACGCCCTTTGCCTGTGGATTATTGTGCGGCGTACGCTCGCCAGAAAGATAAGGCAAAAACCAGACAGGATCGACGCTCTCATCGGCCTGCTGGGCTGCGGCAATTAAAACAGGGACATCACTCAGACCGGTTAATTTCGTCGCCCAGTCCAGACACGACGCCGCACTCAACATCACAGACATTAAATGCCAACGCTGCGGCAATGCATGACAAAAGCTATGTACGGCACTTTCCGGCTTACTTAGGAAACCTTCGCTCACCGCAAAATAAACGCCTGAAGTCCCCAGCGATAACATTGCCTGGTTGGCATCAACCATACCCACACCAACCGCGCCAGCCGCATTATCGCCGCCGCCCGCAACAACCGGCACTGCATTCATTCCCCACGCTTTTGCAACCTCAGGTAGCAAAGTGCCGGTAATTTCGCTGCCTTCGTATAATGCTGGCATCTGATCTCGAGATAACTGGCAAGCCTCCAGCATAACATCACTCCAGTCACGCTTTGCGACATCCAGCCACATGGTGCCAGCTGCATCAGACATATCACTGGCGAATTCTCCCGTCATCCGCAGACGCAAATAATCTTTCGGCAATAATACTTTGTCTACCTGAAGGAATATCTCTGGCTCATTTCGCTGAATCCACAGCAATTTAGGCGCGGTAAATCCGGGCATCATCAGGTTGCCTGTAATATCCCGCGACTGCGGAACTCGCGCTTCCAGCAAAGCACACTCCTCCGCGCAGCGCCCGTCGTTCCACAAAATGGCGGGACGTAGCACCCGCTGCTGAGCATCAAGTAAAGTTGCACCATGCATTTGCCCGGCAATACCCAATGCTTTAACGTCTCGCAGAGAATGCTGTTCACCCAGGGTTTTCATCGCGCGACCAGTCGCCAGCCACCACTGTTCCGGATCTTGCTCCGACCAGAGTGGATGCGGACGCGAAACGGTTAGTTTTTCCGTTTGCGAAGCGACCACTTCACCTTGCTCGTTGAGCAAAATAACTTTTACGCCCGATGTGCCAAGATCTATCCCGATATACATAGCGATTGTTCCTTAAAAAAATGCCCGGTATCGCTACCGATAACCGGGCTTGCGGACTGCACAATTAGCCGTTATTTGTCGAACAGATAATGATTTACCAGATTTTCCAGTTGCTCCTGGCGTCCACTCTGATGCACCGGCGCCAGATTGTTGTCCTGAGCATATTTTGCTAAATCAGCCAATGACATTTGGCCTTTCAGGATTTGCTGACCCAGTTCGCTATTCCAGCCGGAATAACGCTGCGCTACGCGTTTATCCAGTTCGCCGTCTTCAATCATGCGTGCTGCAATTTTCAGTGACAGCGCCATCGTATCCATCGCCCCAATATGGCCGTAGAACAGATCATATTTATCAGTGCTCTGACGACGTACTTTGGCATCAAAATTCAGACCACCGGTCGTGAAACCACCTGCTTTGAGGATTTCATACATTACCAGCGCGTTCTCTTCCACGCTGTTCGGGAACTGGTCAGTATCCCAGCCCAATTGCGCGTCGCCACGGTTAGCATCGACAGAACCGAACAGACCAAGCGCAATGGCTGTGGCAATTTCATGGTGGAAAGAGTGACCCGCAAGCGTCGCGTGGTTCGCTTCAATATTCAGTTTAATCTCTTTTTCCAGGCCAAACTGTTTCAGGAAACCGTAAACCGTTGCGGCATCGTAATCATATTGATGTTTGGTCGGTTCTTGCGGTTTCGGTTCGATAAGCAGCGTGCCCTGGAAACCGATTTTATGTTTATGCTCAACCACCATCTGCATAAAGCGACCAAGCTGTTCACGCTCCTGACGAAGATCGGTATTCAACAGAGTTTCGTAACCTTCACGACCGCCCCACAGCACATAGTTTTCACCACCCAGTTTATGCGTTGCTTCCATCGCGGTAACAACTTGTGTAGCTGCCCAGCTAAAGACCTCGGGATCTGGGTTCGTCGCCGCGCCCGCGCCATAGCGAGGGTTAGTAAAGCAGTTAGCGGTTCCCCACAACAGTTTCACGCCGCTCTCTTCTTGCTTGCCAGCCAGCACATCGACCATTTGCGCAAAGTTATTGATGTACTCTTTTAACGATGTGCCTTCCGGGGAAACATCCACGTCATGGAAGCAATAAAACGGCACATGTAATTTGTGGAAAAACTCGAATGCGACATCGGCTTTACGCTTCGCCAGCGCCAGAGCTTCGCCAGGCTGCTGCCACGGACGATTAAAAGCGCCCACACCAAACATGTCCGCCCCGTTCCAGCAGAAGGTGTGCCAGTAGCAGGCGGCAAAACGCAAGTGGTCTTCCATACGCTTGCCCAACACCAGTTCGTCGGGATTGTAATGACGGAATGCTAACGGGTTAGAGGATTTCGGACCTTCATAACGAACGCGATCGAGCTGGTCAAAATAGGCTTGCATAATGAACTCCATAATCAGGTAATGCCGCGTGTGATGGATGATGTCGTAATATTGGGCACTCCCTTTCAGTTGCTCAATTATGTTATTTCACACTGCTATTGAGATAATTCACAAGTGTGCGCTCGCTCGCAAAAATAATATGGAATGATGAAATTGGGTGATTTCTCGAATAGAAAAATGCAACAAGTACAATTAATCAATAAAAGTAAGATCTCTGTCATAAATCAAGAAATAAACCAAAAATCGTAATCGAAAGATAAAAATCTGTAATTGTTTTCCCCTGTTTAGTTGCTAAAAATTGGTTACGTTTATCGCGGTGATTGTTACTTTTTTAAGCTGACCTCTAACAACAGAAGGCCTCTGAATCATGAAAATAAAGAACATCTTACTCACCCTTTGCACCTCACTCCTGCTTACTAACGTCGCAGCGCACGCCAAAGAAGTAAAAATAGGAATGGCGATTGACGATCTTCGTCTTGAACGCTGGCAAAAAGATCGGGATATCTTTGTTAAAAAAGCAGAATCTCTCGGTGCGAAAGTATTTGTGCAATCTGCGAATGGCAATGAAGAAACCCAAATGTCGCAGATTGAAAACATGATTAACCGGGGCGTCGACGTTCTTGTCATTATTCCATATAACGGTCAGGTATTAAGTAACGTTGTAAAAGAAGCCAAACAAGAAGGTATAAAAGTATTAGCTTACGACCGCATGATTAATGATGCAGATATAGATTTTTATATTTCTTTCGATAATGAAAAAGTCGGCGAACTGCAAGCAAAAGCCCTGGTTGATATCGTCCCACAGGGCAATTATTTCCTGATGGGTGGCTCCCCGGTCGATAACAACGCCAAGCTATTTCGCGCCGGGCAAATGAAAGTATTAAAACCTTATGTTGACTCAGGAAAAATTAAAGTCGTTGGCGACCAATGGGTTGATGGTTGGTTACCAGAAAATGCGCTGAAAATTATGGAAAATGCGCTAACTGCCAACAATAACAAAATTGATGCGGTTGTTGCCTCAAACGATGCTACCGCTGGCGGGGCGATTCAGGCATTAAGTGCTCAAGGTTTATCAGGCAAAGTGGCAATTTCCGGTCAGGATGCGGATCTCGCGGGCATAAAACGTATTGCTGCCGGTACGCAAACTATGACGGTGTATAAACCCATTACGTTGTTGGCAAATACTGCCGCAGAAATTGCCGTTGAGTTGGGCAATGGTCAGGAACCAAAAGCAGATACCACTCTGAATAATGGTCTGAAAGATGTTCCATCCCGCCTGCTGACACCAATCGATGTTAATAAAAACAACATCAAAGATACGGTAATTAAAGACGGATTCCACAAAGAGAGCGAGCTTTAAGCGTCACGCCCCGGCGCTGACCGGGGCGTGATTTCTCTCCATGCCGCATGAACTGATTGGCTTAGGTGGAGTCGTTATGTCTTATCTACTTGAAATGAAGAACATTACCAAAACCTTCGGCACCGTGAAGGCGATAGATAACGTCAGCTTGCGGCTAAACGCTGGCGAAATCGTCTCACTCTGTGGGGAAAATGGGTCTGGTAAATCAACGCTGATGAAAGTGCTGTGTGGAATTTATCCTCATGGTTCCTACGAAGGCGAAATTATTTTTGCTGGCGAAGAGATTCAGGCAAGTCACATCTGCGATACCGAACGCAAAGGTATCGCCATCATTCACCAGGAATTGGCCCTGGTGAAAGAATTGACCGTGCTGGAAAATATCTTCCTGGGTAACGAAATAACCCACAATGGGATTATGGATTATGACCAGATGACGTTACGCTGCCAGAAGCTATTAGCGCAGGTCAGTTTATCCATTTCACCAGATGCCCGCGTTGGCGATTTAGGGCTTGGGCAACAACAACTGGTTGAAATTGCCAAGGCGCTAAATAAGCAGGTGCGTTTATTAATTCTTGATGAACCGACAGCCTCATTAACCGAGTTGGAAACCACGGTTTTACTGGATATTATTCGCGATCTGCAACAACACGGTATCGCCTGTATTTATATTTCGCACAAACTCAACGAAGTTAAAGCAATTTCCGATACGATTTGCGTTATTCGCGACGGTCAGCATATAGGAACACGTGATGCAGCCGGAATGAGCGAAGACGATATTATCACTATGATGGTAGGGCGAGAATTAACGGCACTTTACCCTAACGAACCGCATATCACTGGTGATGAAATATTACGTATTGAGCACTTGACGGCGTGGCATCCGGTTAATCGTCATATTAAACGGGTCAACGATGTCTCTTTTTCTCTGAAACGCGGTGAAATACTGGGTATTGCCGGACTGCTCGGTGCCGGACGCACCGAAACCATTCAATGCCTGTTTGGCGTTTGGCCCGGACAGTGGGAAGGGAAAATCTATATTGACGGCAAACAGGTGGATATTCACAACTGCCAGCAAGCGATCGCCCAGGGTATTGCGATGGTGCCAGAAGACAGAAAGCGCGATGGTATCGTTCCGGTAATGGCGGTTGGTAAAAATATTACTCTCGCCGCACTCAATAAATTTACCGGAGGGATCAGCCAGCTTGATGATGCCGCAGAGCAAAAATGTATTCTGGAATCCATCCAGCAACTCAAAGTTAAAACATCCTCCCCCGACCTTGCTATTGGACGTTTAAGCGGTGGCAATCAGCAAAAAGCGATCCTCGCACGCTGCCTGCTATTAAATCCACGCATTCTCATTCTTGATGAACCCACCAGGGGTATTGATATTGGCGCTAAATACGAGATCTACAAATTAATTAACCAACTCGTCCAGCAAGGTATTGCCGTTATTGTCATCTCTTCTGAATTACCTGAAGTACTCGGCCTTAGCGATCGTGTGCTGGTGATGCATGAAGGAAAACTAAAAGCCAACCTGATAAATCATAACCTGACTCAGGAGCAGGTGATGGAAGCCGCATTGAGGAGCGAACATCATGTCGAAAAGCAATCCGTCTGAAGTGAAATTAGCCGTACCGACATCCGGTGGCTTTTCTGGGCTGAAATCACTGAATTTACAGGTCTTCGTGATGATTGCAGCGATCATCGCAATTATGCTGTTCTTTACCTGGACCACCGATGGTGCCTACTTAAGCGCCCGTAACGTTTCCAACCTGCTGCGCCAGACCGCAATTACCGGCATTCTCGCGGTAGGTATGGTGTTCGTCATCATTTCTGCTGAAATCGACCTCTCGGTCGGCTCCATGATGGGGCTACTAGGCGGGGTCGCCGCTATCTGTGACGTTTGGTTGGGTTGGCCGCTGCCACTCACTATCATTGTGACATTGGTTCTGGGACTGCTTCTCGGAGCGTGGAATGGGTGGTGGGTCGCGTACCGCAAAGTCCCGTCATTTATTGTCACCCTGGCAGGTATGTTGGCATTTCGCGGCATCCTGATTGGTATCACCAACGGCACGACCGTTTCCCCCACCAGCGCCGCGATGTCACAAATTGGGCAAAGCTATCTACCAGCCAGTACCGGTTTCATCATCGGCGCGCTTGGTTTAATGGCTTTTGTCGGCTGGCAATGGCGCGGAAGAATGCGCCGTCAGGCTTTGGGTTTGCAGTCTCCGGCATCTACGGCGGTGGTCGGTCGCCAGGCATTAACGGCTATCATCGTTTTAGGCGCAATCTGGCTGCTAAATGATTACCGTGGCGTTCCCACTCCTGTTCTGCTGCTGACGTTGCTGTTACTCGGTGGAATGTTTATGGCAACACGGACAGCCTTTGGGCGACGTATTTACGCTATTGGCGGTAATCTGGAAGCGGCGCGGCTATCCGGGATTAACGTTGAACGAACAAAACTTGCCGTGTTTGCTATCAACGGTTTGATGGTAGCCATCGCCGGGTTAATTCTTAGTTCTCGACTTGGCGCTGGTTCACCTTCTGCGGGGAATATCGCCGAGCTGGACGCGATTGCAGCATGTGTGATTGGCGGTACTAGTCTGGCAGGCGGTGTGGGGAGTGTTGCCGGTGCAGTAATGGGGGCATTCATCATGGCTTCGTTGGATAACGGTATGAGTATGATGGATGTACCGACCTTCTGGCAGTATATCGTCAAAGGTGCGATTCTGTTGCTGGCAGTATGGATGGACTCCGCAACCAAACGCCGTTCCTGATTTTGATAAAAATTTTCTCAAAGCCGGTAACGTATTACCGGTTTTGAGTTTTTGCATGATTCAGCAGGAAAAGAACCATGTTTACTAAACGTCATCGCATCACGTTGCTGTTCAATGCTAATAAAGCCTATGACCGTCAAGTAGTAGAAGGTGTAGGGGAATATTTACAGGCGTCGCAATCGGAATGGGATATTTTCATTGAAGAAGATTTCCGCGCCCGCATTGATAAAATCAAGGACTGGTTAGGAGATGGCGTCATCGCCGACTTTGACGATAAACAAATCGAGCAAGCATTGGCTGATGTCAACGTTCCTATTGTTGGGGTTGGTGGCTCGTATCACCTGGCAGAAAGCTATCCGCCCGTACATTACATTGCCACCGATAACTATGCGCTGGTTGAAAGCGCATTTTTGCATTTAAAAGAGAAAGGCGTTAACCGCTTTGCTTTTTATGGTCTGCCAGAGTCGAGCGGCAAACGCTGGGCCGCCGAACGCGAGTATGCCTTTCGTCAGCTTGTGGCTGAAGAGAAGTACCGAGGTGTGGTTTATCAGGGGCTGGAAACCGCACCAGAGAACTGGCAACACGCGCAGAATCGGCTGGCAGACTGGCTGCAAACACTGCCACCGCAAACAGGGATTATTGCCGTCACTGACGCCCGGGCGCGGCATATTCTGCAAGTATGCGAGCATCTGCACATCCCCGTACCGGAAAAATTATGCGTGATTGGCATAGATAACGAAGAATTGACCCGCTATCTTTCGCGTGTCGCCCTCTCTTCTGTTGCGCAGGGTGCCCGACAAATGGGCTATCAGGCGGCAAAACTTTTGCATCGCTTATTAGATAAAGAAGAAATGCCGTTGCAGCGGATTTTGGTTCCGCCAGTCCGTGTCATCGAACGGCGTTCTACTGATTACCGTTCGTTGACCGATCCCGCCGTTATTCAGGCCATGCATTACATCCGCAATCATGCCTGCAAAGGAATTAAAGTGGATCAGGTTCTGGATGCGGTGGGCATATCGCGATCCAATCTTGAGAAGCGTTTTAAAGAAGAGGTGGGCGAAACCATACACGCAATGATTCATGCCGAGAAGCTGGAGAAAGCGCGCAGCCTGCTAATTTCAACAACCTTATCAATCAACGAAATATCGCAAATGTGCGGTTATCCATCGTTGCAATATTTCTACTCTGTATTTAAAAAAGCATATGACACAACGCCGAAAGAGTATCGCGATGTAAACAGCGAGGTCCTGCTGTAGCAGCCGCCAGGCATGATAAGACGCGCCAGCGTCGCATCAGGTAACGCAGCACAACCACCTGATGCGAGCAAAAGCCTTATCCGACCAACAAGTCGGATAAGGCTCGAGGGAATGCAATTACATATGCGCAGCGATTAACCGCTGGTTATCCTGGTACATCGCGAACAGGTAGTTGTTATAGCTCTGCCCTTTCGTGGAATAACCTTTCAGCTTATGAATCATCGCTGTGGCGGTAACTTCCTGATCCGCTTTACGCAATTGTGCGCGTGATTTGCGGAAAGAAGCGTAAGCCGGATGCGTATTCAGGTTAGTGACATAGGCGCTCACCGATTCTTTGACAGAACTGAACTGTGAGTAGCCCTTCACTTTACCCGGCGCATTGGTACAACGCCCTTTCATGCACTTCATGCCAAACAGGTTGTTGTTGTTACGCGCCAGCTTCGACGTCCCCCAACCACTTTCTGCCGCAGCCATCGTCGCCACCATACTGGTCGGGATAATGTCTACGCGTTCAAGCAGCGTATTCCACGGGATTTTTCGTGTATTACCAGACCACTTCACCTTATAGCGTTTGGCGATGTCTTTCAGACGCGCACGCTCTGCAGGTGACCATTGGCCCTGGTACTGTTTTGAAATCAGCCAGTTACGTTCCGCCGTAATGGCAGCATTTTGGCTGGTAATGTAAGGCATTACGGTCCGGAGAAACGCTTTTTTCCTTGGTGTTCCGGAAGGGTATTTTCGCAAATCAGGAAGTGAACTGCTCTTTGCACTATTGCGAGAATACTCTTGTTTACTGCTTACCTGTTTATTACTAGCTTTGGTTATGTGGGACTTTTGACTCGCTGTTGTCGTGTGCGTTTTCGCTAACACCTCACTCGAAAACATCAGAGTGAGTAACATAAGAATCATCGCCCCATATCGTCGTATGGGAGTCAAAATCATCAGTTCTCCTGGTCGGATTTAATCATTCCAACACCTTATATTTTTCACAAATTTGAGAGTTGAATCTCAAATCATATCAAAAATAGCTGTCAAGAGCACCCCAAGGAATAGTCCAAATCTGAAACTATGTCACGTGTTAACCGTTCAGATTGGCGCTAAATCGCAGAAAATGTGGGGTTTATCGCAAAAAATAAGCTTAAATCTCAGGTGAAATACTCCCCCTTTCGTCTCATCCTGGCGCAATCCTCATCAGGGAGGAGTTTTACCAGTATTATCACTGGCAAACTGGTGAAATTCGCAGCAACAAGGACTCATCCGTTATGAAACTTGCCGCCTGTTTTCTGATACTCCTGCCCAGTGTTGCCATTGCCGCCGACTGGACATCTCAGGGATTTCCCACCTTTGCTGAACAAAGTGCAGGAACATTTGTTAGTCATGTCCAGCTGACCAAAGGTACGCGACCGCTGACGCTAAATTTTAACCAACAATGCTGGCAGCCTGCGGATACGATAAAACTCAATCAGATGCTTTCTCTCAAACCTTGCGACAGCACGCCCCCTCAGTGGCGATTGTTCAGGAACGGTGAATATACGCTGCAAATCGACACCCGCTCCGGCACGCCGACGTTGATGATATCGATCCCAAACACCGCCGAACCAATAGCAACCCCAATCCGTGAATGCCCGAAATGGGATGGTCGCCCACTTACGCTTGATGTCAGTGCCACCTTCCCGGAAGGTGCGCCTGTCCGTGATTATTACAGCCAACAAATCGCGACAGTGAAAAACGGCCAAATTACATTACAACCTGCCGCCACCAGTAACGGCTTACTACTACTGGAACGGGCAGAAACTGACACCTCTGCCTCTTTCGACTGGCATAACGCCACCGTTTACTTTGTGCTGACAGACCGTTTCGAAAACGGCGATCCCAGCAATGATCAGAGCTACGGTCGTCATAAAGACGGTATGGCGGAAATTGGCACTTTTCACGGCGGCGATTTACGCGGCCTGACCAACAAACTGGATTATCTCCAGCAGCTGGGCGTCAATGCCCTGTGGATCAGCGCCCCGTTTGAGCAAATTCACGGCTGGGTGGGCGGTGGTACAAAAGGCGATTTCCCGCACTATGCCTACCACGGTTATTACACACAGGACTGGACGAATCTTGATGCAAATATGGGCAACGAAGCCGATCTACAGGCGCTGGTTGATAGCGCGCACCAGCGCGGTATTCGTATTCTCTTTGATGTGGTGATGAACCATACCGGTTATGCCACGCTGGCGGATATGCAGGAGTATCAGTTTGGCGCGTTATACCTTTCCGGTGATGAGCTGAAAAAAACACTGGGTGACCGCTGGAGCGACTGGAAACCCGCCGCCGGGCAAACCTGGCATAGCTTTAACGATTACATTAATTTCAGCGACAAAACAGGCTGGGATAAATGGTGGGGAAAAAACTGGATCAGAACGGATATTGGCGATTACGACAATCCTGGATTCGACGATCTCACCATGTCGCTGGCCTTTTTGCCGGATATAAAGACCGAATCTACCACCGCTTCAGGTCTGCCAGTGTTCTATAAAAACAAACCGGATACCCACGCTAAAGACATCGATAGTTTTACTCCCCGCGATTATTTAACGCATTGGTTAAGCCAGTGGGTTCGCGACTACGGGATTGATGGTTTTCGGGTCGATACCGCCAAACATGTTGAGTTGCCCGCCTGGCAGCAACTGAAAACCGAAGCCAGCGCCGCACTTCGCGAATGGAAAAAAGCTAACCCCGATAAAGCGTTAGATGACAAACCTTTCTGGATGACCGGCGAAGCCTGGGGTCATGGCATAATGCAAAGTGACTACTATCGCCACGGCTTCGATGCGATGATCAATTTCGATTATCAGGAACAGGCCGCGAAAGCCGTCGATTGTCTGGCACAGATGGATACCACCTGGCAGCAAATGGCAGATAAATTGCAGAATTTCAACGTGTTGAGCTACCTCTCGTCGCATGATACCCGCCTGTTCCGCGAAGGGGGCGACAAAGCAGCAGAGTTATTGCTATTAGCGCCAGGTGCGGTGCAAATCTTTTATGGTGATGAATCCTCGCGTCCGTTCGGAGCTACCGGTTCTGATCCGCTGCAAGGCACACGCTCGGATATGAACTGGCAGGATGTTAGCGGTAAATCTGCTGCCAGCGTTGCGCACTGGCAACGCCTCGGTCAGTTCCGCGCCCGCCATCCAGCGATTGGCGCGGGTAAGCAGACCACATTGTCACTGAAACAAGGTTATGGATTTGTCCGTGAACATGGCGACGATAAAGTGATGGTTGTCTGGGCGGGGCAACAGTAACTTTTCCGGCTTCCCACTTGCAGTATGTCGGGAAGCCGTATTCCAGTATAAAAGACCAGACATATCATAAACCTTAGCATGATACGCCAATCCTCTTGCAGCAACCCGATTTGCACCCCAGCAAATGTAGCGTTATTGTTACTTTCCTTGCTACAGAGTTCGACAGATATCCCGCTATGACATTCTCCCTTTTTGGTGACAAATTTACCCGCCACTCCGGCATTACGCTGCTGATGGAAGATCTGAACGACGGCTTACGCACGCCCGGCGCGATTATGCTCGGCGGCGGCAATCCGGCGCAGATCCCAGAAATGCAGGACTACTTCCAGACGCTGCTTACCGACATGCTGGAAAGCGGCAAAGCCACTGATGCGCTGTGTAATTACGACGGCCCGCAGGGGAAAACGGAGCTACTCACACTACTTGCCGAAATGCTACGCGAGAAGCTGGGTTGGGATATCGAACCACAGAATATTGCACTAACAAACGGCAGCCAGAGCGCATTTTTCTACTTATTTAATCTGTTTGCCGGACGCCGCGCCGATGGTCGGGTCAAAAAAGTGCTGTTCCCGCTGGCACCGGAATACATTGGCTACGCTGACGCCGGACTGGAAGAAGATCTTTTCGTCTCTGCGCGTCCAAATATTGAACTGCTGCCAGAAGGCCAGTTTAAATACCACGTCGATTTTGAACATCTGCATATTGGCGAAGAGACCGGGATGATTTGCGTCTCCCGACCGACGAACCCAACAGGCAATGTGATTACTGACGAAGAGTTGCTGAAGCTAGATGCATTGGCAAATCAGCACGGTATTCCGCTGGTGATTGATAACGCTTATGGAGTCCCATTCCCGGGCATTATCTTCAGCGAAGCGCGCCCACTGTGGAATCCAAATATCGTGCTGTGCATGAGCCTTTCCAAACTGGGGCTGCCTGGTTCACGCTGCGGCATTATCATCGCCAATGAAAAAATCATCACCGCCATCACGAATATGAACGGCATTATCAGCCTGGCACCTGGTGGTATTGGTCCGGCGATGATGTGTGAAATGATTAAGCGTAACGATCTGCTGCGCCTGTCAGAAACGGTCATCAAGCCGTTCTACTACCAGCGTGTTCAGGAAACTATCGCCATCATTCGCCGCTATTTACCAGAAGATCGCTGCCTGATTCATAAACCCGAAGGCGCTATTTTCCTCTGGCTATGGTTTAAGGATTTGCCGATTACCACCGAGCAGCTTTACCAGCGCCTGAAAGCGCGCGGCGTGCTGATGGTGCCAGGACACAACTTCTTCCCGGGGCTGGATAAACCGTGGCCGCATACGCATCAATGTATGCGCATGAACTATGTGCCGGAGCCGGAGAAAATCGAGGCAGGCGTGAAGATTCTGGCAGAAGAGATCGAACGCGCCTGGGCTGAGAGTCATTAAAAATTGCCTGATGCGCTGCGCTTATCAGGCCACATAATTTCCGCAATACATTGAATTTGTAAGATTTTGTAGGCCAGATAAGACGTTCACGCCGCATCCGGCATAAACAAAACGCACTATTCCGGCGTTGAGAACCGCCGGAATAATGTCTCAAACCTGTTGCTGTAGTAGCCGATTCCGCTGCACTTTCTCGACATCCATACACTGCAACGCCTTTGTCGGGCAGGCTTCAACACAGGCTGGTCCCGTTGCCCGATGCCAGCACAGGTCACACTTAATCGCTCTCGCCTTTGTGCGCGAAGAAAGGTGATGCTGCCAACTTA
>NZ_PZKQ01000055.1:0-35030 GCF_003046645.1 Escherichia sp. MOD1-EC6475
TAAGTTGGCAGCATCACCAAAAAAACCATCCAAATATGGATGGTTTTTCATAATTCAGAAGAATTAGCTACGCTGGCGAACTGCTTCAAATAAGCAAATTCCGGTCGCAACCGAAACGTTCAGGGAAGAAACGCTACCTGCCATCGGAATACTAATCAGTTCATCGCAATGTTCACGGGTCAGGCGACGCATACCTTCACCTTCCGCGCCCATCACCAGCGCCAGACGACCGGTCATTTTGCTCTGATAAAGCGTATGATCCGCTTCACCTGCCGTACCGACGATCCAGATGTTCTCTTCCTGCAACATACGCATAGTGCGCGCCAGGTTGGTTACCCGAATCAGCGGGACACTTTCTGCCGCGCCGCAAGCCACTTTTTTCGCCGTGGCGTTGAGTTGAGCGGAGCGATCTTTCGGCACAATCACTGCATGAACGCCAGCGGCGTCAGCACTACGCAGGCACGCACCGAGGTTATGCGGATCGGTTACGCCGTCGAGGATCAGCAGGAACGGTTGATCGAGCGAAGCGATCAGATCCGGGAGATCGTTTTCCTGATACTGACGTCCAGGCTTCACGCGAGCGATAATGCCCTGATGCACGGCACCGTCGCTTTTCTCGTCGAGATATTGGCGGTTTGCCAGCTGGATAACCACGCCCTGGGACTCAAGGGCGTGAATCAGCGGCAACAGACGTTTATCTTCACGGCCTTTTAAAATAAAGACTTCCTGAAAACGTTCAGGGGCGCGCTCCAGCAGGGCCTGCACTGCGTGGATGCCGTAAATCATTTCGCTCATTAATGTACTCGTTGTTTACGTTTTGCCTGATGCGCTACGCTTATCAGGCCTACATGATTCCTGCAATATATTGAATTTGCGTGATTATGTAGGCCGGATAAGGCGTTCACGCCGCATCCGGCATGAACAAAGCGCATTTTGTCAGCAATCTGCCCCTCTTCTGTTTGAAGAGGGTAATGATCACTCTGCCACTTTTTTCTTCGCCGCACGCTTCGCTTTGGTTGCAGCGGCTATTTTCTGCGTTTTCGCCGATGGCTTTTTCGCTTTTTTCGCGTCTTTCTTCGCCGCTTTCGGCTTCGTTTTTTTCTCACCACGGAAGGCGCTGTCTGGCTCAAAGTTTACCTTTTTACCGACCTGACGACGCTTGCCGCCTTTTTTGCCTGCATCGCCTTTTTTCGCTTTCTCGCGCGCCGTTTTACCGACGTTGCGCGGTGCGCGTTCGCTGGAGATCAGGCTAAAGTCGATTTTGCGCTCGTCCATATTAACCGCTTCGACGCGGACTTCCACGCGATCGCCCAGACGATAAGTCTGGCCGCTGGATTCCCCCATCAGGCGTTGTCCGACTTGATCAAAGCGATAGTAGTCGTTGTCCAGCGAAGAGACGTGAACCAGACCATCGATGAATAAGTCATCCAGACGAACAAAGAAACCGAAGCCAGTGACGCTGGAAATTACGCCTTTAAAGACGTTACCTACCTGATCGAGCATGAAGTCACACTTCAGCCAGTCAGCCACATCGCGCGTTGCTTCGTCGGCACGGCGTTCCGCCATCGAACAGTGCTGACCCAGTTGCAGCATCTCTTCCATCGAATAATGGTAGCCACCGGTTTCAGTGGTATTCCCCTGATGCCCCTGCTCTTTCGCCAGCAGATACTTAATGGCACGGTGCAGCGTCAGGTCAGGATAACGACGAATCGGCGAAGTAAAGTGCGCATAGGACTGCAATGCCAGACCGAAGTGACCACGGTTTTCCGGGTCATAAATCGCCTGTTTCATTGAACGCAGCAGCATGGTTTGCAGCATTTCTGCATCAGGACGATCGGCAACCGACTCCAGCAGCTCCGCGTAGTCACGTGGTTCCGGCTTGTTACCACCCGGCAATTCCAGCCCCAGCTCCGCCAGCACTGAACGGAAAGAGGTAATCGCTTCGGTGCTCGGCTTGTCGTGAATACGGAACAGTGCCGGTTCTTTGGCTTTCTCAACGAAACGTGCCGCTGAGATATTCGCCAGAATCATACACTCTTCAATTAATTTGTGCGCGTCGTTACGCTGAGTCTGTTCGATACGTTCAATACGACGTTCGGCGTTGAAAATGAACTTCGCTTCTTCGCTCTCAAACGAGATCCCGCCGCGCTCTTCACGGGCTTTATCCAGCACTTTATAGAGGTTATGCAACTCTTCGAGATGCTTAACCAGCGGGGCGTACTGCTCGCGCAGATCCTGATCGCCCTGCAGAATATGCCAGACTTTGGTGTAGGTCAGACGCGCGTGAGAGCTCATCACCGCTTCGTAGAATTTGTAGCCAGTCAGGCGACCTTTCGACGAAATCGTCATCTCGCACACCATACACAGGCGGTCTACCTGTGGGTTGAGCGAACACAGGCCGTTAGAGAGCACTTCCGGCAGCATCGGGATAACCTGCGACGGGAAGTAGACCGACGTACCACGGTTACGCGCTTCTCTGTCCAGCGGCGTTGGCGGACGCACATAGTAACTGACGTCGGCAATTGCGACCCATAAACGCCAGCCGCCGCCGCGTTTTTTCTCGCAGTAAACTGCATCGTCAAAGTCACGGGCGTCTTCGCCATCAATGGTGACCAGCGGTAAATCGCGCAGATCGACACGACCCGCTTTTGCTTCTTCCGGCACTTCTTCTTTCAGTCCGGCAACCTGTTGCTCAACGGCCTGTGGCCAGATGTACGGGATTTCATGGGTGCGCAGAGCGATATCAACCGCCATGCCGGTGCCCATATTATCGCCAAGCACTTCGACGATTTTACCCACCGCTTTGGTACGGCGAGTCGGGCGTTGGGTCAGTTCGACCACCACCACAAAGCCCATCCGCGCGCCCATGATCTGATCTGGCGGGATTAAGATATCGAAGCTCAGACGGCTGTCGTCAGGAACCACAAAGCCGACGCCCGCTTCGGTAAAGTAGCGACCAACAATCTGGCTGGTTTTTGGCACCAGTACGCGGACAATACGCGCTTCACGGCGACCTTTACGGTCAGCGCCCAGCGGCTGCGCCAGCACCTGATCGCCATGAATGCAGGTTTTCATCTGCTCGCTGGAGAGATACAAATCATCTTTACGTCCTTCAACCCGCAGAAAGCCGTAGCCATCACGGTGACCAATAACTGTACCTTTCACCAGGTCGAGGCGTTCCGGCAGCGCATAGCACTGACGGCGAGTGAAGACCAGTTGACCGTCGCGCTCCATCGCGCGTAGGCGGCGGCGCAGGCCTTCAAGCTGCTCTTCGCCTTCAATGTGCAGTTCAACCGCCAGCTCATCACGGCTGGCCGGTTTTTCACGTTTGGTTAAATGTTCGAGGATAAATTCCCGACTAGGGATGGGATTCGCGTATTTTTCAGCTTCGCGTTCCTGGAAAGGATCTTGTGACATCTCGGTTCCTCCGTTGTCATCTCTGATGAAGATTTTCGTCACTCCACCAGCAATAATTTATAAAGCGGTTGATTCTCTTCAACCAAATCGGCAAGCGTGTAGTTATCCAGTTCCGTAAGAAAACTTTGCACGGCCTTAGAAAGTGCCTGTTTCAACCGACAGGCAGGTGTTATGTGGCAAAACTCGCTGCTGCAATTCACCAGCGATAAGGGTTCCAGCTCGCGCACCACATCACCAATACGTATCGCACTCGCTGGTTTACCCAGGCGAATGCCGCCATTTTTTCCACGAACAGCAGTCACGTAGCCGGCACGACTAAGTTGATTGATTATTTTGACCATATGATTACGGGAGACGCCGTAGACGTCAGTCACTTCAGAAATACTGGTCATCCGCCCTTCTGGCAATGACGCCATGTAGATCAGCGCACGTAATCCGTAATCAGTGAAACTCGTTAACTGCACATCAACCTCAAAAGGGAAATCGGGAAAAAATACATTTACATTGATGATAAACCAGCCACAAGCTGTGTCGCTAATTTATTTCAGTTTGGGGAAGGAAAAAAGCGAGGATTTAACACTGCGTCGGAAAGCGTAATGGCTTACTCGACGCAGTAATGTATCACACTGCTAGCCCAGCAGGCAAAATATCTGTCGGGCACACCAGAATTACGCGTCGAACGGGTCGCGCAGAATCATGGTTTCAGTACGATCCGGACCGGTAGAGATGATATCGATCGGCACACCAGTCAGCTCTTCGATACGCTTGATGTAGTTCAGCGCCGCCTGCGGCAGGCCGCTACGATCTTTCACGCCGAAGGTGGATTCAGACCAGCCCGGCATGGTTTCGTAAATCGGCTCTACACCTTTCCAGTCGTCAGCTGCCAGCGGAGTGGTGGTCACTTCGCGACCATCCGGCATACGGTAAGCCACGCAGAGTTTCACCTCTTTCAGACCATCCAGTACGTCCAGTTTGGTCAGGCAGAAGCCAGACAGGGAGTTCAGCTGTACCGCACGACGAACGGCAACAGTGTCCAGCCAGCCGGTACGACGACGACGACCTGTAGTTGCGCCGAATTCGTTACCCTGCTTGCAGAGGAACTCGCCAGTTTCATCAAACAGTTCAGTCGGGAACGGACCTGCACCCACACGAGTGGAGTAAGCTTTGAGGATACCCAGAACGTAATCAACATAACGCGGGCCCAGGCCGGAACCGGTCGCCACGCCACCAGCAGTGGTGTTGGAAGAAGTTACGTACGGATAAGTACCGTGGTCGATATCCAGCAGCGTACCCTGCGCACCTTCAAACATGACGAAATCGCCACGCTGACGCGCCTGGTCGAGCAGATCAGAAACGTCAACAACCATAGAAGTCAGGATGTCGGCAACAGCCATCGTATCATCCAGAACTTTCTGGTAATCAACCGCTTCAGCTTTGTAGTAGTTAACCAACTGGAAGTTGTGATATTCCATCACTTCTTTCAGTTTTTCAGCGAAGGTTTCTTTGTCGAAAAGGTCGCCAACACGCAGACCGCGACGTGCAACTTTATCTTCATAAGCAGGCCCGATACCACGACCCGTGGTGCCGATCGCTTTCGCGCCACGCGCTTTCTCACGTGCGTTATCCAGCGCAACGTGATAATCAAGGATCAGCGGACATGCCTCAGACAGCAGCAGACGCTCACGAACGGGGATGCCACGGTCTTCCAGTTCTTTCATCTCTTTCATCAGCGCAGCCGGAGACAGCACAACACCGTTACCGATGATGCTGGTTACATTCTCGCGGAGAATACCTGATGGAATAAGATGGAGAACGGTTTTTTCACCGTTGATTACGAGAGTATGGCCTGCGTTGTGACCGCCCTGGTAGCGTACAACATATTTAGCCCGTTCAGTCAGAAGATCGACGATCTTACCTTTACCTTCGTCACCCCATTGGGTGCCCAGTACGACGACGTTGTTACCCATTTTTCAAAATCACCGTTTGCTTAAAAATGGATTCTACCATCGCTTTTTCAGAGTTACAGCACTTTTTGCATCCAAAAATGACCTTAATCAGTCTGTTTTTTGTTCAGCCAATCGTTTTCCTCAACATGTAGTAGACCACAACGCCCGCAACCACAAGTCCCCCACCAAAACGACGTAAAATATTATCGGGCAAATTGGTCATCGCAGAGATCATCTTCTTCCATGCCTGCGGGTAAAGCATCGGCCCTAAACCTTCCAGCACCAAAACCAGGGCAAGCGCCAGCCAGATTGTCGAATTCATTCATTATCCTTATAGAAAAAGAAAACCACCGACATCCCTGAGGATGCGGTGGCTTTATTGACCTGTACCGCAGTCGTTATCTTAACGTGTCGCGGAGCTCGGCGTCTTCATGTAGCGGAAGAAATCGCTGTCCGGGCTCATGACCATCACGTCCTGATTACCGGAGAAGCTATTCTCGTAGGCACGCAGGCTACGGATGAATGCGTAGAAGTCCGGATCTTTGCTGAATGCATCAGCAAACAGTTTGGCAGCTTCAGCGTCGCCTTCACCGCGCATGATACGACCCTGACGCTCTGCTTCTGCCAGCGTTCTGGTCACTTCATAGTCGGCAGTCGCGCGCAGTTTCTCCGCTTCTTCCTGACCTTGTGAACGGTGACGACGCGCTACCGCTTCACGCTCGGCGCGCATACGGTTGTAGATCGCTTCAGACACTTCGGTCGGCAGGTTGATCTGCTTAATACGCACATCGACAACTTCAATACCCAGCGCCGCCATACTGTTCGGGTTGATGACCGGAACTTTGCCCTTCGTCTCAGCCGTTACGCGCTCTGCCGCTTCGGCAATGGCGTTATCTGCTGCTGGGGTAGTAACTTCATCTTCTGTACCCGCAGAACCAGAGTTCAGCGCGTCACGCACTTCCAGGGTCAGACGACCACGGGAATCGGTGACGATGTCTTTCACGTCCAGGCGACCAATTTCAGAACGCAGACGGTCAGAGAACTTACGTTTCAACAGCACTTCCGCTTGCGAAATGTCGCCACCGCCCGTTGCCAGGTAGTAACGGCTGAAATCGCTGATGCGCCATTTGATGTAAGAATCGACGATCAGGTCTTTCTTCTCTTTGGTCACAAAGCGGTCGGCCTGGTTGTCCATGGTTTGAATACGCGCGTCGAGCATTTTCACCGTTTCAATGAACGGTATCTTGAAATGCAGACCCGGCTCATAAACCAGAGGTTTGTTGTCATCATCACGCAGTACCTTACCAAAACGCAGCGTAATACCGCGCTCACCTTCTTTGACGACAAAGACAGACATGTAAAGCACTACCAGCACGATGATGATAATCGCGATAACTGACTTACGCATCGTTATTCCCCCTGACGCTGGTAGTCGTTACGCTGCGCGTTGGCGCGGCGTTGGTCCATAATATCGCCCTGACTGGTGGACGATGTGTTGCTTGCCCCACTGGTTGTGGAGGAAGAGGCTGGCGGCAGACGCAGCAGATTGCTGGCACCGTTATCGCTCTTCGCCGCAGGGGCGTTACCCCCTTTCAGCATCTGGTCTAACGGCAGAACCATCAGGTTGCCACCTTTGTCGTTAACCAGCACTTTGCGGGTATTGCCCAACACTTTTTCCATCGTCTCGATATACAGACGCTCGCGAGTAATTTCCGGCGCGGCTTTATATTCCGGCAGAAGCTTAGCAAAGCGCGCGACCTCACCCTGGGCTTCCAGGATAGTCTGAGCCTTGTACGCACGCGCCTCTTCGAGGATACGTTGCGCCTGACCGTTCGCACGCGGCTGAACTTCGTTGGTATACGCTTCTGCTTCACGAATGTATTGCTGTTCGTTTTCACGCGCGGCAATCGCATCGTCAAACGCCGCTTTTACTTCTTCCGGCGGACGAGCAGCCTGGAAGTTGACGTCCAGCAGCGTGATACCCATGTCATACGGGCGGATAGTCTCTTCCAGTTCGCGCTGAGTATCGCTACGAATCACGGTACGACCTTCCGTCAGAATGCGGTCCATGGTGTATTTACCGATAACCCCACGCAGGGCGCTGTCGGTAGCCTGACGCAAACTGTCATCCGGGCTGGTTACGCTATACAGGTATTTTTCCGGATTGGTGACGCGGTACTGCACGTTCATCTCAACGCGCACTACGTTCTCGTCCGACGTCAGCATCACACCAGAAGCTGCCAGTTCACGCACGGCTTCCACGTTCACCGGTTTTACTTCGTCGATAAACGTCGGTTTCCAGTTCAGACCCGGCTCAACCAGATGGCTGAATTTACCAAAGCGTGTTACCACGCCGCGTTCGGCTTCTTTAATGGTGTAGAAACCACTGGCCGCCCAAATAATGACAATCGCTGCCGCTGCGATGGTAACGACACGACCGCCAAGCTGCGGGCGCGGGCCTTGCGATGAACTGCCACCGCCAGATCCAGTGCCTTTACCGCCGCCCAGACCACCGAGCTTTTTGCTCAGTTTACGGAAGATATCATCTAAATCAGGTGGCCCTTGATCGCGACCGCCTTTGTTTCCATTTCCCTCAGAGTTGCCGCCAGGTTTGCTGCTTCCCCACGGGTCGCGGTCTTGTCCGTTATTACCGGGCTGATTCCACGCCATGTTTGTGCTCCATATTTGTTATGCGGTGATCCCTGTTGTCTTTCGACGCCAGAGGATATGACTCCACGCTTCAGACGCTTTGCCGGTTAGATCAGGTAATCGATCAACGCCGGTTCTTGTTTACAGAGGCGACGCCAGTCAACGATCGGCATACGAACTTGCAGACTTACACTGCCGTCCTCCTCCATCCACTCTTTTTCTATTGCCTGAAGCTGATAAAAACGACTTCTCAGACGCCCTTCCTGCGGCGGCAGACGCAATGTATGCTGCGCCACCTCACCGGAAAGCCGCTCCGTCAAAGCCTGAAAAAGCTGTGGTATCCCCGCTCCGGTCTGCGCAGAAAGCCAGACACGGATCGGTTTGTTCTCTTCGTCCCGATCAATACGCGGTTCGAAATCTTCCAGCATATCGATCTTATTCATCACCAGCAGGGTTGGGATCTCGTGAGCATCGATCTCTTCAAGAACCGTATTCACCGCTTCGATGTTTTCTTGTACACGCACATCTGCCGCATCAATGACGTGCAGCAGCAATGTGGCTTGCCGCGTCTCTTGTAACGTGGCTTTAAACGCCGCCACCAGATCGTGCGGTAAGTGGCGAATAAACCCTACGGTATCTGCCAGCACGGTTTCACCGACATCCGCGACGTCAATACGCCGCAATGTCGGATCGAGGGTGGCAAACAACTGGTCTGCCGCATAGACCCGTGCTTCGGTAATGCGATTGAAAAGGGTAGATTTACCGGCGTTGGTATATCCCACCAGCGAAACAGTAGGAACGTCGGCTTTGATACGCGATTGCCGCCCCTGCTCACGCTGCTTTTCAACTCTTTCCAGGCGCGACTGTATCTGCACGATGCGATTACGCAACAAACGACGGTCGGTTTCGAGCTGGGTTTCACCCGGACCACGCAAACCGATCCCGCCTTTCTGTCTTTCAAGGTGGGTCCAGCCACGCACCAGGCGCGTAGCCAGATGGCGCAGCTGCGCCAGCTCAACCTGCAACTTACCCTCATGGGTACGCGCACGTTGGGCGAAAATATCTAAAATAAGGCCGGTGCGGTCGATGACACGACACTCGCACAAACGCTCCAGGTTACGCTCTTGCGCTGGGCTCAGGGCATGGTCAAAAAGAACGACCGAAGCACCCGTCGCTTTGACAGCTTCCGCAATTTCAACTGCTTTACCTTCACCTACAAAATACTTTGGGTGTGGCGCTTTACGGCTACCGGTAATCACCTGCAATGCTTCGACACCGGCGGAAGAAACCAGAGATTCAAACTCCTGGAGGTCTTCCATATCTTTGTCTTGCGTAAAATAGATGTGTACCAGCACCGCCTGCTCACCAGCATCATAACGGTCAAACAAGCGTAAAACCCTCTAAATAGATCAGCGGGGAACGCAGGATCGCTGGCTCCCCGTGTAAAAAAACAGCCCGAAACCTTATTCGGTTTCTTCGCTGTCCTGTTGCGCGGAAGTATTCTGCGCGCTGCTACCATGATGGTAGTTACTGCTCGTACCGCCACCGGCGTTGTTACTGTGATGAGAAACCGGACGAGACGGGACAACAGTAGAAATCGCGTGCTTATAAACCATCTGGCTGACCGTGTTTTTCAACAGGATCACGAACTGATCAAAAGACTCGATTTGTCCTTGCAGCTTAATACCATTCACCAAATAAATAGAAACTGGAACACGTTCCCGACGCAGTGCGTTCAGGAACGGATCTTGTAAAGATTGCCCCTTAGCCATTCTCTCTTTTCCTTATATGCTTATTTGTACTTTGAACCTTTCGATTCTGAAAAAATTGCGCACGATACGTCTCAATTGTACACATTCAGCCTGCGATAGCACCAACAACCTGTAATACTTCGTCACGCGCCTGTTCTGGTTTTTCACTGTCAAGCCAGTGAACCCCTTCCCAACCACGCAGCCAGGTTATCTGCCGCTTCGCCAACTGTCTCGTGGCGCAAACACCTCGATAAACCATTTCATCGTATGAGATTTCGCCTTCAAGGTAAGACCACATCTGGCGATAACCCACGCAACGAATGGAAGGCAAATCCGTATGCAAATCTCCTCGGGCAAAAAGCGCCCGGACTTCTGCTTCAAAACCTGAAGCTAACATCTGATGAAAACGCTGCTCAATTCGTTGATGGAGCAGTTCACGGCTCGCCGGGGCGATGGCGAACTGATGCACCTGATACGGTAGAGCGTCTCCTGACGTTTGCGTCAGTTCCGTTAAAGTTTTACCCGAAATGAAAAAAACTTCCAGTGCCCGGGAAAGCCTTTGTGGATCATTTGGATGAATCCTTGCTGCCGCAACAGGATCGATCTCCTGCAGTTGACGATGCAATGACTCCCAACCTTGCTCTGCCGCTTGTTGCTCAATTCTGGCTCGTACTTCCGGGTCCGCCGACGGTAGCGGCGACAACCCCTCCAGTAACGCCTTGAAATACAACATAGTACCGCCCACTAACAGCGGGATCCGCCCCGCCGTCGTGATATCGGCCATTTCCGCCAACGCATCGCGACGAAAATCAGCAGCCGAATAAGCCTGCGACGGATCGCGAATATCCAGCAATCGGTGCGGCGCGGCGAGTAACTCTTCAGCGTTCGGCTTCGCCGTCCCGATATCCATCCCTTTGTAAATAAGGGCAGAATCAACGCTTATCAACTCTACTGGTAAAATTTTACGCAGCTCAATGGCTAACGCCGTTTTACCGGAGGCCGTCGGCCCCATCAAAAAAATTGCCTTAGGCAGGCTCGCCTTACTGATATCACTCATCTTTCAGGGCTTTTATCGCCGGATGTAAATCAACAGATTGTAACAGACCACCCGGCGGCGTTTTCACAAGCTGCGGACATAACCGTTCTACATCCGCCAGCAGGGTAATAGCCTGAGCCATTGACCACTGCGTGTGTTCGCTCATCAGATTTCGTGCAATCCACTGCGCAATATTGCCAGGTTCGAATACGGACTGCTTCGCCAGGTAGCCTATCAGTTCAGGAATCAAGATTTGTAAATTTTGTTGGCGTAAGGGTAAAGGCACGGCTCTGATGGTCACATGCTGCGCATCAGACTGAAATTCAATGCCTAACTCCGCCAGAGCAGACTGCGCTTTTTCTAATGCCGATTTTTCTTCACCAGAGACTTTTAACCGCAACGGAATAAGCAACGGCTGAGCGCAAACTGGCGATTCCCCCGGCGTCAGTTGCACCTGACGCAGCCAGCGTTCCGCTACCGCCAGGGCTAAAAGTGAAATGTTGCCGTCGCGCTCCAGCAGCGCACAGTCGGAATGGACAATAGTCAGCACCCGACCAAAGCTTTGACCATTCGATGCCAGCGTAAGTTCCTGAGGTTCTGGCGCTTTTGGTTTGAGCGTCGGCGCAGGCGTTTGCAAAAGCTGGCGATACACTTCACCTTGCTGTTTCTGGTAGCCCGGTTGCGCGTTCGGCCAGGGAGCAGACTGGCGACTACCTGATGCTGGCGCAGGAGTGTAGCGTGGAGCTACCGGCTCACGAACTGCCGGTTCTGCAAAATGATTACGCCCTGCGGCTACGCGGTTTTCCGGGATGGCGCGCGGTGCAGGTTGTGGTTCATCATCCAGCGGCGTTTCCAGTTGCTGTTGTAGCACGCTCAGCACACCCTGATAGATAAAGTCATGCACCAGACGCGACTGATGGAAACGCACTTCGTGTTTGGCGGGGTGCACGTTGACATCCACCTGATGCGGGTCGATCTCCAGATACAGCACAAACGCCGGTTGCTGATCGGCACCCAGTTTGTCTTCGCAGGCCTGGCGGATCGCATGATTGATCAAGCGATCGCGCATCATGCGTCCATTCACGTAGCAATACTGAATTTCCGCCAGTGTGGGCGTGGTGTGATTCGGATCTGCCACCCAGCCGCGCAGCGTGAGATCGCCGTGCTGCCATTCAATCGCCAGCGCATGTTCGAGAAAAGCGGTGCCACAAATCGCCCCTAAACGGCGCTCTTTTTGCCCGCCTTCCGGCACTGCGCGGTACTGGCGCACAATTTTACCGTTATGCGACAAGTTGATAGTGACGTCAAAACGTGCCAGCGCAATGCGGCGGATGATTTCATCAATATGGTTAAATTCGGTTTTCTCGGTGCGCAAGAATTTGCGCCGCGCCGGGGTGTTGTAGAACAGATCCAGCACCTCCAGCGTCGTTCCCACCGGATGCGCCGCCGGTTTAACCGTCACGTCCATATCGCGCCCTTCGGCATAAGCCTGCCAGGCTTCCTGCTGTTCCGCAGTGCGCGAAGTGAGCGTCAGGCGGGAAACCGAACTGATACTCGCCAGCGCCTCACCGCGAAAGCCCAGGCTGATAATGGCTTCGAGATCGTCCAGAGAGGCGATCTTACTGGTGGCATGACGAGCCAGCGCCAGCGCCAGCTCATCTTTTTTGATACCGCAGCCGTTATCACGAATGCGGATAAGTTTCGCCCCACCGCGTTCGATATCAATATCGATACGCGTCGCACCCGCATCGAGGCTGTTTTCCACCAGTTCTTTAACTACCGACGCAGGTCGCTCGACCACCTCACCTGCGGCAATCTGATTCGCCAGTTGTGGCGGTAAGACCTGAATTGGCATCAATAATCCTTAGTTTGGCAGCGTGCGATCTGGCGTCGTCACCGTACTGGCAGTTTGTGCCGTTGCACCCTGCGGCGCAGACTGCATCGGATGCGCAAGGAAGTAATTGCGCAGGCCTTTGTAAATGGCTTCTGCCAGCTGTTGTTGGTAATCGTCGCTCGCCAGCAAACGTTCTTCGCTGTTGTTGCTGATAAAACCGGTTTCGACCAGTACTGACGGGATATCCGGCGAACGCAGAACACCAAGGCTGGCATGTTCTGGTCGACGTTTATGAATTTCGCCAATGCGTTGCAACTGGCTGATCATACTGGTCGCCACATCATACCCTACCCGCTGGGAATGACCGAACTGTAAATCCAGCACCGCCTGGCTTAAATACGGGTCAGACTGACTGTTCGCCAGCACATCGCCTGCCCCGCCCAGCAGCTCCGACTGTTTCTCGTGCTGTTCCAGCCAGCTTGCCATTTCACTGTTTGCACGACGGTTAGAGAGCACCCACACGGAAGCGCCGGTAGCACTGCGGTTCGGTGCGGCATCAGCGTGAATCGACACAAGGAAATTGGCGTTTTGCTTACGTGCCACATCGCTGCGCCCCATCACCGAGATAAAGTAATCCCCGTCACGGGTTAAAACACCCTTAAACATCGGATCATCATTGAGCAAAGTACGCAATTTACGCGCGATGGCGATGGTGACATTTTTCTCCCGCGTACCGCCAGGGCCGATAGCGCCAGGATCCTGGCCGCCGTGTCCGGCATCAATAGCGATGACAATTTTATCGCCAGTGTTAGCCGTCGCGCGCGCTGCCGGACGCGTCACCGTATTGCTACTGATGACACCCGTAGCCCGGTTGCTCTCGGTTTTAAACGGATTGCGCGCCGGTTCGCTGACGCGCGGTGCAACAACGGCTGGCGTTTCAACACGTTTAGCAACCACTGGCGGCGGAGGAGGCGGTGGCGGCGCATCGACGTTAATCGTAAAGACAACGGTGTAATTGCTACCATTCTGCCGCTTCACCGCTTCGGTTTTACCGTTTTCGGTGAGATCCACCACCAAACGCAGCGTTTGCGCATCTTTTGGCGTTCCAGAGCGAATCGCCTTCACCAGATTATTACCACTGAACAACAACGGCAGCCCCTGAATCACGCCCGTCTGTTTGATATCGAGCGCCACGGTGCGTTTGCTTTGATGGCTAAATGCATAGTCAGGATCGCCAATAAAACTTAACGTTATCCGCGCCTGTTGACTGCCATTAGAAACCTGAATATCAGAGAGCGTAGCGGCGCCAGCCTGCGCGCACAGCAGCACCAACGTCGCTACCAACCAATTTCTGATGCGATACATCATCCCGCCACCTTCAAAGGTTAACCGGCTAAACGCGCCAGCAACAATTCACCCGCAGAGGAGACCGCACTCACGCACGCCTCACGGCCTTGTGCCTGATAATCAATGTGTATTTCGACATCCGGGTCAGGAAGAACACCTGTACCTTGTTGTGGCCACTCCACCAGGCAGATGGCATCGTTGGCAAAATAATCGCGGATCCCCATAAACTCCAGCTCCTCGGGATCGGCAAGGCGGTACAAATCAAAGTGATAAACCATTAAGTTGTCGAGCGTATAGGGTTCGACCAGCGTATAAGTGGGGCTTTTGACATTACCCTGATGACCCAGAGCCTGTAAAAAGCCCCGGCTAAAGGTGGTTTTACCTGCGCCTAAATCGCCATACAGATAGATTACGGTTGCGCCATCGCAGGCTTTGGCTACCCGCTCGCCCAGGTCTAATGTTGCCTGCTCATCAGGGAGCGGAATTACTCGATTCATCATGGTTTTTATCAGTCACTTCCGGGTTAACAATACGCTGTAGCGTGGAAAAGAGATCGGTTGCCAGCATCCCGCGCGTACCAAAACGCGCCGCCAGCACGTCAGCCGCCGCGCCGTGTGCGATACATCCAGCACAGGCGGCATCATATGGCGACAGTTTTTGCCCAAGCAATGCACCAATAATACCAGAGAGCACATCGCCCATGCCGCCAGTGGCCATGCCTGCATTCCCGGCATCAATAATGCCTAAGTCATCAGGGTTTGCTGCGACCACTGTTCCGGCACCTTTCAGCACCGCTACGCCGCCATAACGTTGTACCAGACGTTGGGCGCAATGTAAGCGGTCACTTTCAATTTCAGCGACGGAACAGCCCAACAACCGTGCGGCCTCGCCAGGATGCGGCGTGATCACGCGATTGTGACGCTTATCGGGATTGATTGCCAGCAGGTTCAATGCATCGGCATCCCACAACATCGGTTTGCGAAAATTCTCCACTTTTTGCAGGGCTTTTTTCCCCCACTCTTGCTGGCCCAGACCGGGACCAATCACCACAACATCGGCCCATTCCAGGCTTTCAGTAAGAGAGTCCATAGTCAGTTCGTGCACCATCAATTCCGGACGTGCGGTCAGCAGCGGCGCAATGTTTTCGCTGCGGGTCAGCACTCTGACTAAACCGGCTCCAGCACGCAGCGCCGCTTCTCCCGCCATACGAATAGCCCCTGCCGTGCCGTGATCGCCACCGATAATCACCAGCCGCCCATGATCGCCTTTATGCGAAGACGGGCGACGCGGTTTCAGCCAGTGAGAAAGTTGTTCTGCAGAAAACCGCTGAATTTTCGTCTCCTGACTTGCCAGCCAACAGTCCAGTCCCAGCGAGTCAAAATGCAGTTGCCCGGTAACATCCCGTGCTTTGCCGGTTAACAAACCTGGTTTCAGCGCAATAAAAGTGATGGTTTGATCGGCGTTGATCACCGCGCCTGGCGCGGCTCCGGTTTGTGCCAGCAGGCCGGAAGGGATATCAATCGCCACAATCGGCGCAGGACAGGAATTAGCATGGTCGATTAATTGGCTAATAGATTCGCGGGGCGCTTGCTGCAAGCCTGTGCCGAGCAGCGCATCAACAATCAACTCCACCGACTCGGGCCAGACAATATTCGAGGCATGGATCTCGCCTCCCGCGTTTAACCATGCTTCGCGTGCCAGAGCAGCCTCTTCCGGTAACGGTTTGTCGCTCTCCTGGGCCAGTAACGTAACCTCAATACCGACCGCTTTTGCCAGCCGCGCGACCACGTAGCCATCGCCGCCGTTATTGCCATGACCGCACAGCACCAGCCAGTGGCGGGCGTCAGGATAAGCCAAACGACACACCTGAAACGCGGCTTCACCCGCGCGAAGCATCAGCTCATAGAGCGTTAGCCCCAGCGCGTCTGCCGCTTCGCGTTCACCACGTCGGATATCGTCGGCGTGCCAGACGGTGTGTGGTATACTTACGGGGTTTTTCTTCATTGTATGGTCCGTCATGTCAGAGCCCCTCGATCTCAATCAGTTAGCGCAAAAAATTAAACAGTGGGGGCTGGAACTGGGCTTTCAGCAGGTGGGTATTACCGACACCGATCTCAGCGATTCCGAGCCAAAACTGCAAGCATGGCTGGACAAACAATACCATGGCGAAATGGACTGGATGGCACGTCACGGTATGCTGCGCGCCCGCCCCCACGAGTTATTGCCCGGTACGCTGCGCGTGATCAGCGTGCGGATGAATTACCTGCCTGCCAACGCCGCATTTGCCAGCACGCTGAAAAATCCCAAACTCGGCTATGTTAGCCGTTATGCGCTGGGCCGTGATTATCACAAACTTCTGCGCAACCGACTCAAAAAGCTGGGCGAGATGATTCAACAACATTGTGTTTCGCTGAATTTTAGACCGTTTGTCGATTCTGCGCCTGTTCTTGAGCGCCCGCTGGCTGAAAAAGCGGGACTTGGCTGGACAGGTAAGCACTCACTTATCCTCAATCGCGAAGCCGGTTCGTTCTTCTTTTTAGGCGAGCTGCTGGTTGATATTCCGTTACCTGTGGATCAACCGGTCGAGGAAGGATGCGGTAAATGCGTAGCCTGTATGACGATTTGCCCGACCGGCGCCATCGTCGAGCCATATACCGTAGATGCTCGCCGCTGCATTTCTTATCTGACGATAGAACTGGAAGGGGCAATCCCGGAAGAGTTACGCCCGTTAATGGGAAACCGTATTTACGGTTGCGATGATTGCCAGCTTATCTGCCCGTGGAATCGCTATTCGCAACTGACAACTGAAGACGATTTCAGCCCACGCAAACCATTACACGCACCGGAACTCATTGAGTTATTCGCCTGGAGCGAAGAGAAGTTTTTAAAAATAACAGAAGGTTCAGCGATTCGCCGTATAGGCCACCTGCGCTGGCTGCGTAATATCGCCGTAGCATTAGGCAATGCCCCCTGGGATGAAGCGATTCTGGCGGCGCTGGAAAGTCGTAAAGGTGAGCATCCACTTCTTGATGAACACATAGCGTGGGCGATTGCGCAGCAAATCGAGCGACGAAATGCCTGCGTGGTTGAGGTTCAACTACCGAAAAAACAGCGTCTTGTTCGGGTGATTGAAAAGGGCTTACCACGCGACGCCTAATTCATCCACAGCTTGTGAATAAAAATAAAAACGTATTGCAATTCAAGCCGGAAAAAATCGTCAAGCGATCAATGCGACAAATCGAAACCTTAATTTTCAATTTAAATATCAACACGTTAAGAATTTACTATTCACCGTGCGAAGTTTTTCTGAAATTAAGATTACAGCCTGAACCTGTGGATAACTCTGTTTACAAGAGTTTGTCAGAGACAACAAAAACCAGCAATAACGCATCGCGTCGCTGTGGATAGTTTATTGAGAGGAGAATTTGGAGCGGGAAACGAGACTCGAACTCGCGACCCCGACCTTGGCAAGGTCGTGCTCTACCAACTGAGCTATTCCCGCTTGGGTAGCCTGTGCTTTACAGCACCTTCAAATTTTGGAGCGGGAAACGAGACTCGAACTCGCGACCCCGACCTTGGCAAGGTCGTGCTCTACCAACTGAGCTATTCCCGCGTACTACTTAATTTTTGCTTTCGTAATTTCGCATTTCTGCGTCGTTACGGGAGGCGCATTATACGAGAAATCTTTCCCTCTGCAACCCCCCTAAAAATTTTTTTTTGAGTTTTTATCTCAAGTGCTGAAATTATCAGCAAGACGTTCAATTTAGCGCCAAACCCACGCCGCCGCAAGTGGAATCCGGCGGTTACGTGACCAGGAAAAATTTTACAGCTTGATAAAATGTTCGCGGTAGTAAGCCAGCTCCGCCACCGATTCACGGATATCATCCATCGCCTGATGCGTCCCCTGCTTGGTAAAACCATCAAGAATTTCCGGCTTCCAGCGGCGCGCCAGCTCTTTCAGGGTGCTGACATCAAGATAACGGTAGTGGAAGTAGGCTTCCAGCTCCGGCATGTATTTAAACAGGAAGCGACGGTCCTGACCGATGCTGTTACCGCAAATCGGCGATTTTCCCGCAGGCACCCACTGTTTTAAAAATTCGAGCGTTGCCAGCTCAGCTTCCCGATCGCCCATCGTGCTCGCTTTCACGCGCTCCACCAGCCCGCTGGCGGTATGGGTACGGACATTCCAGTCATCCATCAGCGCCAGCTGTTCATCGGACTGATGTACTGCAATGGTCGGCCCTTCTGCCAGAATATTCAGGTTGGCATCGGTCACCAGCGTGGCAATCTCAATAATGCGATCGCGCTCGGGATCCAGACCGGTCATCTCAAGATCGATCCAAATCAGGTTGTTTTCATTGGCACTCATGCTATTTTCCACCCATTCACAGTGACTATATTGATCCACAATTGCGTGTATCATAGATGTTTTGCCCATCAGGGGCGACCAGGAGTCAGTACGATTGAGTAAAAATAAACTCTCCAAAGGCCAACAGCGCCGTGTGAACGCCAATCACCAGCGTCGTCTTAAAACGTCTAAGGAGAAGCCCGACTACGACGACAATCTGTTTGGCGAGCCTGATGAAGGTATCGTCATCAGCCGTTTTGGTATGCACGCTGATGTGGAATCCGCAGACGGCGAAGTTCACCGCTGCAATATTCGCCGTACCATCCGTTCGCTGGTAACCGGCGATCGCGTGGTCTGGCGTCCGGGTAAACCAGCGGCAGAAGGCGTAAATGTCAAAGGGATCGTGGAAGCGGTGCATGAGCGCACCTCGGTGTTGACGCGCCCGGATTTCTACGACGGCGTGAAACCTATTGCCGCCAACATCGACCAGATTGTCATTGTCTCCGCTATTTTGCCGGAGCTGTCGCTCAATATTATCGACCGTTACCTGGTGGCCTGCGAAACCTTGCAGATTGAACCGATTATCGTGCTCAACAAGATAGACCTGCTGGACGACGAAGGCATGGCATTCGTCAACGAGCAGATGGATATTTATCGCAACATCGGTTATCGCGTATTGATGGTTTCCAGCCATACTCAGGATGGGCTGAAACCGCTGGAAGAGGCGTTGACCGGGCGCATCAGCATTTTTGCCGGACAGTCCGGCGTCGGCAAATCCAGTCTGCTTAACGCGCTGCTGGGGCTGCAAAAAGAGATCCTGACCAACGATGTCTCGGACAACTCCGGTCTCGGTCAGCACACCACCACTGCTGCCCGGCTGTATCACTTTCCGCACGGCGGCGATGTCATTGATTCCCCTGGCGTACGTGAATTTGGCCTCTGGCATCTGGCACCGGAACAAATCACTCAAGGCTTTGTCGAATTTCATGATTACTTAGGCCTGTGTAAATATCGCGATTGCAAACACGATACCGATCCGGGCTGCGCAATCCGTGAAGCGGTTGATGAGGGGAAAATCGCGGAAACTCGTTTCGAAAACTATCACCGTATTCTGGAAAGCATGGCGCAGGTAAAAACGCGTAAAAACTTTTCTGATACGGATGACTGACAATTAAGCTAACCGTCGTTAGAATCGTCCCCTTTTTTTCAGGATCCGGCATGAACGCCGGATCAGGAACGACAAAACAATGGCCTGGAGGCTACCTTGTTAAATTCATTTAAACTTTCGCTACAGTACATTCTGCCAAAACTATGGCTTACTCGCCTGGCGGGTTGGGGCGCAAGCAAGCGGGCAGGATGGCTGACAAAACTGGTTATCGATCTGTTCGTTAAATACTACAAGGTCGACATGCAAGAGGCACAAAAGCCGGACACCGCCAGTTACCGCACCTTTAACGAATTTTTTGTCCGTCCGTTGCGTGACGAAGTACGCCCAATCGATACCGATCCAAATGTCCTGGTCATGCCTGCCGATGGCGTTATTAGCCAGTTAGGTAAAATCGAAGAAGATAAAATCCTGCAAGCCAAAGGCCACAACTACAGCCTCGAAGCCCTGCTGGCGGGTAACTACCTGATGGCGGATCTTTTCCGCAATGGTACGTTTGTGACCACTTACCTCTCCCCGCGTGACTACCACCGCGTACATATGCCGTGCAACGGCATTCTGCGGGAGATGATCTACGTGCCGGGCGATCTCTTCTCCGTTAACCATCTCACCGCTCAGAACGTGCCGAATCTGTTTGCCCGCAACGAACGCGTAATCTGCCTGTTCGATACCGAATTTGGCCCGATGGCGCAGATTCTGGTCGGTGCGACGATTGTTGGCAGCATTGAGACGGTCTGGGCGGGCACCATTACGCCGCCGCGCGAAGGCATCATCAAACGCTGGACCTGGCCTGCAGGGGAAAACGACGGCTCCGTGGCACTGCTGAAAGGCCAGGAAATGGGTCGCTTTAAACTCGGCTCTACCGTTATCAACCTGTTTGCACCGGGTAAAGTGAATCTGGTTGAGCAACTGGCAAGCCTTTCTGTCACTAAGATTGGTCAGCCACTGGCAGTATCTACCGACCCCTTTGTTACCCCAGAAGCTGAACCTGCCCCGCTTCCTGCTGAAGAGATCCAGGCAGAACACGACGCCAGCCCATTGGTTGACGACAACAAAGACCAGGTCTAATCCATCAAAGGAAACGCTGACGTGCGCCTGATTATCACTTTTCTGATGGCCTGGTGCCTCAGTTGGGGGGCGTACGCCGCGACGGCCCCCGATAGCAAACAAATCACCCAGGAACTGGAGCAGGCAAAAGCGGCGAAACCCGCGCAGCCAGAAGTCGTAGAGGCGCTCCAGTCTGCCTTAAATGCGCTTGAGGAGCAAAAAGGCTCCCTTGAGCGCATCAAGCAATATCAGCAAGTTATCGATAATTACCCCAAACTCTCCGCTACTCTGCGCGCGCAGTTGAACAACATGCGTGATGAGCCGCGCAGCGTGTCGCCGGGGATGTCTACCGACGCGCTGAATCAGGAAATTCTCCAGGTCAGCAGTCAATTGCTGGATAAAAGCCGTCAGGCTCAGCAAGAACAGGAGCGCGCCCGCGAGATTGCGGATTCGCTGAATCAACTGCCGCAACAGCAAACCGACGCCCGCCGCCAGTTGAATGAAATCGAGCGTCGTCTCGGGACACTTACGGGAAATAGTCCACTTAATCAGGCGCAAAATTTCGCGTTGCAGGCCGACTCCGCGCGTTTGAAATCATTGGTCGATGAGCTCGAACTGGCACAACTTTCCGCCAATAACCGTCAGGAACTGGCGCGTCTGCGTTCGGCACTGGCAGAAAAAGAGAGTCAACAACTGGATGCGTATTTGCAGGCATTGCGTAACCAGTTGAATAGCCAACGCCAGCTTGAGGCTGAACGGGCACTCGAAAGCACTGAATTACTGGCAGAAAGCAGTGCCGATTTGCCGAAAGATATCGTCGCTCAATTCAAAATTAACCGCGAACTGTCGGCGGCGTTGAATCAGCAGGCGCAGCGGATGGATCTCGTCGCTTCACAGCAACGTCAGGCTACCAGCCAGACGTTGCAGGTTCGGCAGGCGCTGAATACGCTACGTGAACAATCACAATGGCTGGGTTCGTCAAACCTGCTCGGCGAAGCACTGCGGGCGCAGGTGGCACGGCTGCCAGAAATGCCCAAACCGCAGCAACTAGATACTGAAATGGCGCAGTTGCGCGTGCAACGGTTACGTTATGAGGATCTCCTCAATAAACAGCCGCTGCTACGGCAAATCCATCAGGCCGACGGTCAACCACTTACCGCCGAACAAAACCGTATTCTTGAAGCACAATTGCGTACTCAGCGTGAGTTACTGAACTCCTTACTCCAGGGTGGCGACACGCTACTGCTTGAACTGACCAAGCTGAAAGTCTCCAACGGACAACTGGAAGATGCGCTGAAAGAGGTCAATGAAGCGACGCACCGCTATCTGTTCTGGACCTCTGACGTGCGCCCGATGACCATCGCCTGGCCGCTGGAGATCGCTCAGGATCTGCGCCGTCTGATCTCGCTGGACACCTTCAGCCAGTTAGGTAAAGCCACCATGATGATGCTGACCAGCAAAGAGACGATTTTGCCGCTGTTTGGCGCGTTGATTCTGGTCGGTTGCAGTATTTACTCGCGCCGCTATTTCACCCGTTTTCTTGAACGTTCGGCAGCGAAAGTCGGCAAAGTCACCCAGGATCACTTCTGGCTGACGTTGCGCACCCTTTTCTGGTCGATTCTCGTCGCATCACCGCTGCCAGTGCTGTGGATGACGCTGGGTTACGGCTTGCGCGAGGCGTGGCCTTATCCGCTGGCGGTAGCGATTGGCGATGGCGTAACGGCCACCGTGCCGCTGCTGTGGGTAGTGATGATTTGTGCCACCTTTGCCCGCCCGAACGGCTTGTTTATCGCTCATTTTGGCTGGCCGCGCGAACGGGTTTCCCGTGGGATGCGCTACTATCTGATGAGCATCGGGCTTATTGTGCCGCTGATTATGGCGCTGATGATGTTCGATAATCTCGACGACCGCGAGTTTTCCGGTTCGCTGGGACGTCTTTGCTTTATCCTCATTTGCGGTGCACTGGCGGTAGTCACACTCAGCCTGAAAAAAGCCGGTATCCCGCTGTATCTCAACAAAGAAGGTAGCGGTGACAACATTGCTAACCATATGTTGTGGAACATGATGATTGGCGCACCGCTGGTCGCTATTCTCGCCGCAGCGGTGGGTTATCTGGCAACGGCGCAAGCTCTGCTGGCAAGGCTGGAAACATCGGTCGCCATCTGGTTCCTGTTGCTGGTGGTTTATCATGTTATCCGCCGCTGGATGCTGATCCAGCGACGCAGGCTGGCGTTTGACCGGGCGAAGCATCGCCGGGCAGAGATGTTAGCGCAACGTGCGCGTGGCGAAGAAGAAGCGCATCATCACAGTAGCCCGGAAGGGGCAATTGAAGTCGATGAAAGCGAAGTCGATCTCGATGCTATCAGCGCACAATCCTTACGGCTGGTGCGTTCAATCCTGATGCTGATCGCCCTGCTTTCGGTCATTGTGCTGTGGTCGGAAATCCATTCCGCTTTTGGCTTCCTCGAAAATATTTCGCTATGGGATGTCACATCCACAGTGCAGGGCGTGGAAAGTCTGGAACCGATTACCCTCGGTGCGGTGCTGATTGCCATTCTGGTGTTTATTATCACCACGCAGCTGGTGCGCAACCTGCCCGCGCTGCTGGAGCTGGCGATTTTGCAGCACCTCGATTTAACGCCGGGTACGGGCTACGCCATCACCACCATCACCAAATATCTGCTGATGCTGATTGGCGGGCTGGTCGGCTTCTCGATGATTGGTATTGAGTGGTCGAAATTGCAGTGGCTGGTCGCTGCGCTCGGTGTTGGTCTCGGCTTTGGTTTGCAGGAGATTTTCGCCAACTTTATCTCTGGCCTGATTATCCTGTTCGAAAAACCGATTCGCATTGGCGATACGGTGACAATTCGCGATCTCACCGGTAGCGTGACGAAAATTAACACCCGTGCCACCACCATCAGCGACTGGGACCGTAAAGAGATTATTGTGCCAAACAAGGCGTTTATTACTGAGCAGTTTATCAACTGGTCGCTCTCTGACTCAGTCACACGCGTGGTGTTGACGATTCCGGCTCCTGCCGATGCCAACAGTGAAGAAGTGACGGAGATCCTGCTAACCGCAGCACGCCGCTGTTCGCTGGTAATCGACAATCCGGCGCCGGAAGCCTTCCTGGTGGATCTGCAACAGGGGGTTCAGATTTTCGAATTGCGTATTTACGCCGCTGAAATGGGACACCGGATGCCGCTGCGCCATGAGATCCACCAGTTGATTCTGGCAGGCTTCCACGCCCACGGTATTGATATGCCATTCCCGCCCTTCCAGATGCGTCTGGAAAGCCTGAACGGTAAACAAACGGGAAGAACATTAACTTCTGCGGGTAGACGTCGCCAGGCGGGAAGTTTGTAATGTGTGAAGCTGCCAAATGACGCCAACGTGGCTAATTTAGCAGCTTAGCATCATCTTCAGTTATCTCCGGCTCCGGAGAGTATCATCCATAACGCATTTCTTCCTGACAACTCATCGCCGGACTGGCGATGAGTTGTTATTGCAGACAATCAATCTAAAGTTAACTCAGGCTGACTCGCCATGCGGCTGCAATAGTTCTGGTAAATCGCCATCGCTAACAGAGAGAAGAAGACAGGGCCGCCAATCATCCACAATGTGCTGTCCCAGTCTCCGGCCTCAACCACTGGCTGGATGATGGTGAAGACGTTCGCAAAAGTCACCACCAGTACAACAACCACAGTCGCGATCATTGCCGACATATGCGTTTTGAAAATCACAAACGGTCTGTCGAGATCCTGACGCGCTTTAAAGAACGGGAAAGCCAGCGCGAGGAACAGATACGGAATGGTCATGGAAACGTTCGCCATCAGCGTCAGCTTGTTAAAGAATGCCGATGCGGTGCCGCCGCCAAAGGAAACCAGCAGGATGAAGACAGTAACCAACCCACACTGCATCCACATGGCAATGGACGGCATCCCCATGGCGTTCAGGCGCGTCATCGGCTCCGGCCACAAGGCTTTCGGCGTTCCCTGGATGATTGCTTTCAGTGGTGAATAGCAGAGCGTAAAGAACGCACCGGTGTAAGCGAGGAACATGGAAAGTCCGGTAATACGCGCAAACCATACGCCCAGCGACAATGACGCTTCAGGTGATAAGTGCAGCGCGTTACCCAGCGACATCCCCAGGCTCTTCATCAGCACATAGGTAATATTGCCGAGGTTAACAGAACCATTACTTAATACCTGCTGCCAGTTAGTGCTGACGCCCCATAAGAATATTGCCAACGAATAACCGATTGAAATAACAATAGCGGCAAAAACAATACCTTTAGCAAAGTTCTTTTCTGGGTTTTCCGTTTTATCTACCAGTCCACCTACAGCCTCAATTCCGCCATAAGCAAAAATGGCAAATACGACAAAAGATAACATCGCCAGTCCGGACTGATATCCCGGATTCGGTGATGCCAGGAAATTAATATCTTGCGCGAAATGCCCACCATTTAATAACAAAATAGTAATGCTTACTAACAGCAATACTAAATTAAGACACATTACTGCAATACCACCCACCGCAGTAATACGGGCAATTTTATTAATCCCTTTCGAGGCAACGACGGTAACCAGAATCATCCATGCTACAGCCAGCAGCCCAACCACCTGCGTAGGCTCAAGCCCAGCAATGCGCCAGTGCTGGGTCATATCGCTACCATAGAGGAAAGTAGAAAACGGCACCCAGACTTTAGCGGAGGTACTCACCATCCAAATGATATAAGAGGAAAACCACATAAATGTGCCGATGAAAGCAAAACGTGGTCCAACGCTATTATTCATCCAGGAATAGATACCGCCTTCTTCTTTGCGATAGGCAGCCCCCATTTCAGCCATCATTAAGGCGAATGGAATAAAGAATAATAATGCAGAAAATATATACCACGGAATCGCACTATATCCCATTAAATAATAAGCCGAAGGGCTATTCGCAAAACCGAATACTGAAGTAAAGATCATCAGTATGAGTCCAATTAGACTCATCTTTTTTATCGTGTGAGGCATGAAATCATCCTTCATTTCAGCGCGCATATTAAACGCGCCAACTAACTGCACTACCCACCGATTGGTGGGCAACAATAAAACTAAAACAGAATTGATACCCGGATGATAGCAAACATCCAGTCTTAAATTGTGCGCTTTAGCGGAAAAATGAAAACATATGCTACAGAATGGCGCTGACTACGCCATTCTATGTTGATTTATGGCTAATTTTTCAGAATTATGCCCGGTCGACACTAAAGGCGATCACTTCTGCCAGTGTCTCCGCGCCCAGTGCTAACATCACCAGGCGGTCAACACCTAACGCCACGCCGGAACAGTCGGGCATACCAACTTCAAGAGCTTCGATCAGGTTATGGTCGATAGGATGCTGCGGTAAACCACGTGCCGCACGTTTACGGTTATCCTGTTCAAAGCGTTGTTGCTGTTCACGGGCATCCGTCAATTCATGGAAACCATTCGCCAGCTCAATACCTTTGTAGTAGACCTCGAAGCGTTCTGCGACCCGATGATCCTCGGTACTGATTTGTGCCAGTGATGCCTGAGTGGCTGGAAAATGGTACACAAAAGTTGGTTTCTCTTTACCAATGTTCGGTTCCACACCAAAGGTAAACAACAGTTGCAGCAGCGTGTCGCGGTCTTCTTCGGTATCTGCAACGTTGCTGAGATCCAGCTTTGCCGCCACTTCCCGCAACTGCGTTTTATCAGCAGAGAGCGGATCAATTTCCAGATAACGCAAGAAGGCTTGCTGATAAGAAAGGCTTTCTGCTGCCGGGCAGTCCAGCACCTGTTGCAGAAGATCGTCCACCTCGTTCATCAACCGGTACATATCATAGTGCGGTCGATACCACTCCAGCATCGTGAACTCAGGGTTGTGATAACGACCCATCTCTTCATTACGAAAGCTGCGGCACAGCTGGAATACCGGACCACAACCGGCAACCAACAGGCGTTTCATATGGTATTCCGGGCTGGTCATTAACCAGAGATTCATCCCCTGCGAATGCCCGGGGCCAACGAAACGTGTCTCAAACGGGACCAGATGAATATCGGTTACCGTCGCCTGGCTCATACAAGGCGTCTCCACCTCCAGCACTCCACGATCGGCAAAGAAACGACGGATCTCCGCCATAATCGCCGCGCGCTTTAATAAGTTAGGAATGGATGCGCTCGGCTGCCAGGATGCCGTTTCGCTCATAGTAAAATCTCCAGTTTTTAACAAGGGCACGAAGTCTACTCGCAACGCGACGGCGAGACAAATTTTACGCAGGAATCAATCAACGGTGGGCAGTGACTAAAAAAACCACAACATGATGCTTTAGTAATTAAATTAATCATCTTCAGTGATAATTTAGCCCCCTGGCACGCTAAAAAAATCGATCTCGTCAAATTTCAGACTTATCCATCAGACTATACTGTTGTACCTATAAAGGAGCAGTGGAATAGCGTTCGCAGACCGTAACTTTCAGATACTTACCCTGAAGTACGGTGCTGCGGGATAAAAACAATCTGGAGGAATGTCGTGCAAACCTTTCAAGCCGATCTTGCCATTGTAGGTGCCGGTGGCGCGGGATTACGTGCTGCAATTGCTGCCGCGCAGGCAAATCCAAATGCAAAAATCGCACTAATCTCAAAAGTATACCCGATGCGCAGCCATACCGTTGCCGCTGAAGGGGGCTCAGCCGCTGTCGCGCAGGATCATGACAGCTTCGAATATCACTTTCACGATACAGTAGCGGGTGGCGACTGGTTATGTGAGCAGGATGTTGTGGATTATTTCGTCCACCACTGCCCAACCGAAATGACCCAACTGGAACTGTGGGGATGCCCATGGAGCCGTCGCCCGGATGGTAGCGTCAACGTCCGTCGCTTCGGCGGCATGAAAATCGAGCGTACCTGGTTCGCCGCCGATAAGACCGGCTTCCATATGCTGCACACGCTGTTCCAGACTTCTCTGCAATTCCCGCAGATCCAGCGTTTTGACGAACACTTCGTGCTGGATATTCTGGTCGATGATGGTCATGTTCGCGGCCTTGTAGCCATGAACATGATGGAAGGTACGTTGGTGCAGATCCGCGCTAATGCAGTAGTTATGGCAACCGGCGGTGCGGGTCGCGTATATCGCTACAACACCAATGGTGGCATCGTAACTGGTGACGGTATGGGTATGGCACTGAGCCATGGCGTTCCGCTGCGTGATATGGAATTTGTTCAGTATCACCCAACCGGTCTGCCAGGTTCCGGTATCCTGATGACCGAAGGCTGCCGTGGTGAAGGCGGTATTCTGGTTAACAAAAATGGCTACCGTTATCTGCAAGATTACGGCATGGGCCCGGAAACTCCGCTGGGCGAGCCGAAAAACAAATATATGGAACTGGGTCCACGCGACAAAGTTTCTCAGGCCTTCTGGCACGAATGGCGTAAAGGCAACACCATCTCCACACCGCGTGGTGATGTGGTTTATCTCGACCTGCGTCACCTCGGCGAGAAAAAACTGCATGAACGTCTGCCGTTCATCTGCGAACTGGCGAAAGCGTACGTTGGCGTCGATCCGGTTAAAGAACCGATTCCGGTACGTCCGACCGCGCACTACACCATGGGCGGTATCGAAACCGATCAAAACTGCGAAACCCGTATTAAAGGTCTGTTTGCCGTTGGCGAATGTTCCTCTGTTGGTCTGCACGGTGCAAACCGTCTGGGTTCCAACTCGCTGGCGGAACTGGTGGTCTTCGGTCGTCTGGCGGGTGAGCAAGCAATGGAACGCGCATCTACTGCTGGTAATGGCAACGATGCGGCAATCAATGCCCAGGTTGCTGGCGTTGAGCAGCGCCTGAAAGATCTGGTTAACCAGGATGGCGGCGAAAACTGGGCGAAGATCCGCGACGAAATGGGCCAGTCCATGGAAGAAGGTTGCGGTATCTACCGTACACCGGAACTGATGCAGAAAACCATCGACAAACTGGCTGAGCTGCAGGAACGCTTCAAGCGCGTGCGCATCACCGACACTTCCAGCGTGTTCAACACCGACCTGCTCTACACCATTGAGCTGGGTCATGGGCTGAACGTTGCTGAATGTATGGCACACTCCGCGATGGCACGTAAAGAATCTCGCGGCGCGCACCAGCGTCTGGACGAAGGTTGCACCGAGCGTGACGACATCAACTTCCTCAAACACACCCTCGCCTTCCGCGATGCTGATGGCACTACTCGCCTGGAGTACAGCGACGTGAAGATTACTACGCTGCCGCCAGCTAAACGCGTTTACGGTGGCGAAGCGGATGCAGCCGATAAGGCGGAAGCAGCCAATAAGAAGGAGAAGGCGAATGGCTGAGATGAAGAACCTGAAAATCGAGGTGGTGCGCTATAACCCGGAAGTCGATACCGCACCGCATAGCGCATTCTATGAAGTGCCTTATGACGCAACCACCTCATTACTGGATGCGCTGGGCTATATCAAAGACAACCTGGCACCAGACCTGAGCTACCGCTGGTCCTGCCGTATGGCGATTTGTGGTTCCTGCGGCATGATGGTTAACAACGTACCGAAACTGGCATGTAAAACCTTCCTGCGCGACTACACCGACGGTATGAAGGTTGAAGCGTTAGCTAACTTCCCGATCGAACGCGATCTGGTCGTCGATATGACCCACTTCATCGAAAGTCTGGAAGCGATCAAACCGTACATCATCGGCAACTCCCGCACTGCGGATCAGGGTACTAACATTCAGACCCCGGCGCAGATGGCGAAGTATCACCAGTTCTCCGGTTGCATCAACTGTGGTCTGTGCTACGCCGCGTGCCCGCAGTTTGGCCTGAACCCAGAGTTCATCGGTCCGGCTGCCATTACGCTGGCGCATCGTTATAACGAAGATAGCCGCGACCACGGTAAAAAGGAGCGTATGGCGCAGTTAAACAGTCAGAACGGCGTATGGAGCTGTACTTTCGTGGGCTACTGCTCCGAAGTCTGCCCGAAACACGTCGATCCGGCTGCGGCCATTCAGCAGGGCAAAGTAGAAAGTTCGAAAGACTTTCTTATCGCGACCCTGAAACCACGCTAAGGAGTGCAACATGACGACTAAACGTAAACCGTATGTACGGCCAATGACGTCCACCTGGTGGAAAAAATTGCCGTTTTATCGCTTTTACATGCTGCGCGAAGGCACGGCGGTTCCGGCTGTGTGGTTCAGCATTGAACTGATTTTCGGGCTGTTTGCCCTGAAAAATGGCCCGGAATCCTGGGCGGGATTCGTCGACTTTTTACAAAACCCGGTTATCGTGATTATTAACCTGATCACTCTGGCGGCAGCCCTGCTGCACACCAAAACCTGGTTTGAGCTGGCACCGAAAGCGGCCAATATCATTGTAAAAGACGAAAAAATGGGACCAGAGCCAATTATCAAAAGTCTCTGGGCGGTAACTGTGGTTGCCACCATCGTAATCCTGTTTGTTGCCCTGTACTGGTAAGGAGCCTGAGATGATTAATCCAAATCCAAAGCGTTCTGACGAACCGGTATTCTGGGGCCTCTTCGGGGCCGGTGGTATGTGGAGCGCAATCATTGCGCCGGTGATGATCCTGCTGGTTGGCATTCTGCTACCACTGGGGCTGTTTCCGGGTGATGCACTGAGCTATGAGCGCGTTCTGGCGTTCGCACAGAGCTTCATTGGTCGCGTATTCCTGTTCCTGATGATCGTCCTGCCGCTGTGGTGTGGTTTACACCGTATGCACCACGCGATGCACGATCTGAAAATCCACGTGCCTGCGGGCAAATGGGTTTTCTACGGCCTGGCTGCTATCCTGACAGTTGTCACGCTGATTGGTATCGTTACAATCTAACGTATCGCCAATGTAAATCCGGCCCGCCTATGGCGGGCCGTTTTGTATGGAAACCAGACCTATGTTCAAAACGACGCTCTGCGCCTTATTAATTACCGCCTCTTGCTCCACATTTGCTGCCCCTCAACAAATCAACGATATTGTGCATCGCGCAATTAATCCGCTTATAGAGCAACAAAAAATCCCTGGTATGGCGGTTGCGGTGATTTATCAGGGCAAGCCCTATTACTTTACCTGGGGCTATGCGGACGTAGCAAAAAAGCAGCCCGTCACACAGCAAACGTTGTTTGAGTTAGGTTCTGTCAGCAAAACATTTACGGGTGTGCTCGGTGGCGACGCTATTGCACGAGGGGAAATCAACCTAAGCGATCCCGCGACAAAATACTGGCCTGAACTTACTGCTAAACAGTGGAACGGGATCACGCTATTACATCTTGCAACCTACACCGCTGGCGGCCTGCCGTTACAGGTGCCCGATGAAGTGAAGTCCTCAGGCGACTTGCTACGTTTCTATCAAAACTGGCTGCCCACCTGGGCACCAGGAACACAGCGTCTGTATGCCAACTCCAGTATCGGTTTGTTCGGCGCGCTGGCTGTGAAGCCATCTGGTTTGAGCTTTGAACAGGCGATGCAAGCTCGTGTCTTCCAGCCACTCAAACTCACCCATACGTGGATTAATGTGCCGCCCGCAGAAGAAAAGAATTACGCCTGGGGGTATCGCGAAGGTAAGGCCGTGCATGTTTCGCCAGGGGCGTTAGATGCTGAAGCGTACGGTGTGAAATCAACCATTGAAGATATGGCTCGCTGGGCGCAGAGCAATATGAATCCCCGTGATATCAACGACAAAACGCTTCAGCAAGGTATCCAGCTGGCGCAGTCGCGCTACTGGCAAACTGGCGACATGTATCAAGGTCTGGGCTGGGAAATGCTGGACTGGCCGGTAAATCCTGACATCATCATTAACGGCAGTGACAATAAAATTGCACTGGCAGCACGCCCCGTAAAAGCGATTACGCCCCCAATTCCTGCAGTACGCGCATCATGGGTGCATAAAACGGGGGCGACCGGCGGATTTGGTAGCTATGTCGCGTTTATTCCAGAAAAAGAGCTGGGTATCGTGATGCTGGCTAACAAAAACTATCCCAATCCAGCGAGAGTCGCTGCCGCCTGGCAAATTCTCAACGCTTTGCAATAACAACGCAGATGGTCCGAATTTTCGGACCTTTTATCCGCTTTTCCTTGCTGTCATCTACACTTAGAAAAAAACCAGTAAGGAAACATCTATGCGCCTGCTCCCTCTCGTTGCCGCAGCGACAGCGGCATTTCTGGTCGTTGCCTGTAGTTCACCTACACCGCCGCGTGGCGTTACTGTGGTAAATAATTTTGATACCAAACGCTATCTGGGTACGTGGTATGAGATTGCCCGTTTTGATCACCGTTTTGAACGTGGACTGGAGAAAGTGACCGCGACGTATAGCCTGCGGGATGACGGCGGCCTGAATGTCATTAATAAAGGCTATAACCCTGACAGAGAAATGTGGCAGCAGAGTGAAGGGAAAGCGTACTTTACCGGCGCACCAACTCGCGCTGCGCTGAAAGTGTCATTCTTTGGTCCTTTCTATGGCGGTTATAACGTCATTGCACTTGATCGGGAATACCGCCATGCGCTGGTTTGCGGCCCGGATCGCGATTACCTGTGGATACTCTCCCGCACCCCAACCATTTCTGACGAAGTTAAACAGGAGATGCTGGCAGTCGCGACCCGGGAAGGGTTTGATGTCAGTAAGTTTATTTGGGTACAGCAACCCGGCAGTTAATGGGTGCTAAGTTTCAAACCAATAATCCCCAGTACGATTAACGCCAGACTCGCCAGGCGCATCGGGTTAGCGGACTCACCGAGCAGTACAATGCCGGTAATCGCCGCACCGACTGCGCCAATTCCCGTCCAGACCGCATAAGCCGTCCCTACAGGTAACGATTTCATCGCCCAGGCAAGTAGCGCCATACTGACAATCATCGCCGTCACAGTAATAACACTCGGCGTCAAACGACTAAAGCCGTGGGTATATTTCAGGCCAACGGCCCATACCACTTCCAGCAGACCAGCAATAACTAAGATAATCCAGGACATATCAGGCTCCAGAAATTTGGGGCCGTCCCCGGTGAAAAGACGCGTTTGCAGGTCGTCCTGCAAAGCTGATGGTTGAACGGGTATTTTGCCAGGTGGCAGGGGAATTTCAACTATTACCTTAGTGACTGTCGCAGAAAAAACAAACGGCACGACACAGCTGTCGCACCGTTACACATTGTTGACAAAATGCGCGTTGTTTATGCCGGATGCGGCGTAAACGCCTTATCCGCCCGACAAAATCGTGCAAGTTCAATACATTGCATGGGAAATGTAGGCCTGATAAGCGAAGTGCATCAGGCAGTTTTGCGTTTACCATAAGTCTCAAACGGCACGACAAATCTGCCGTACCGTTATTGCTTATTGCTGCGCTTTCGTCGCTGCGCCAGAAATCGCGTTACCGCCATCAGAGATGTCTTCACCAACGCCACGCGTGGTGTTGCAGGCGGTTAATACTGTTGAAAGCACCAGAACAGAAAAGATCGCTGCAATTGTCTTCTTAACCATAACGTCTTCCTTTTAGGTAATGTTATTTGTGTTTGCCTATAGCAAATTAATAATAGACAACATCACCAAAAATGACGGAAATCTGATGATTTTTAGGAAGTGAAGAATAAATTAGCTGGCAGCGCGGGAGATGGAATTACCAAGATGTTTGATGTCTTCGCCGAAACCCCGAGCGGTGTTACAGCCCGTAAGCAGCGTGCTGGCAAGCAAAACAAGAACGATAAGGCGTTTCATCATCTCTGACCTGAATAAGTGATGGTGCAGCCAGCAGGCCGCACCACAACCGCATTACTTCACGCGAGAGACGTATTCACCAGAGCGGGTATCCACTTTGATGACTTCGCCGATTTGTACGAACAGCGGAACTTTAACCACAGCGCCAGTAGACAGGGTAGCCGGTTTGCCGCCAGTACCTGCGGTATCGCCTTTCAGACCCGGATCGGTATCAACGATTTCCAGTTCAACGAAGTTCGGCGGAGTAACGGAGATCGGCTGACCATTCCACAGAGTTACAATGCACTCTGCCTGATCCAGCAGCCATTTAGCATTGTCGCCAATTGCTTTCGCATCAGCAGACAGCTGCTCGAAGGTTTCGTTGTTCATGAAGTGCCAGAACTCACCGTCGTTGTACAGGTAAGTCAGGTTCATATCGACAACATCAGCGCCTTCAGCGGAATCAGTAGATTTGAAAGTTTTTTCTACGCGAGTACCAGTCAGCAGACGACGCAGTTTAACGCGAGCAAATGCCTGGCCTTTACCCGGTTTTACGAATTCACTCGCTTCAACCGCGTAAGGTTCGCCGTCTAACATGATTTTAAGACCAGCACGAAAATCGTTGCTATAGTACGTTGCCATAAGGCCCTCTGAAATTTGTTAATTGGTAGCTAAGCCACAAAATGGCGCATATTGTAACCCTAAATACCCCATCCAGAGAAGATTGGTTAACGCAACTTACCGATGTTGTGACCGATCCTGATGAACTTCTGCGTCTTTTGAATATAGACGCGGACGAAAAACTGTTGGCCGGACGCAGCGCCAAAAAGCTGTTTGCCCTGCGCGTACCCCGCTCATTTATCGATCGCATGGAGAAAGGCAATCCTGACGATCCACTTTTGCGTCAGGTACTTACCTCGCAAGATGAGTTTGTCGTCGCGCCCGGATTCTCCACCGACCCGCTGGAAGAACAGCACAGCGTAGTGCCTGGTTTGTTGCATAAATACCACAACCGGGCGCTACTGTTGGTTAAAGGCGGCTGCGCGGTAAATTGTCGCTACTGTTTCCGTCGCCACTTCCCGTATGCCGAAAATCAGGGCAACAAGCGTAACTGGCAGGCGGCGCTTGAGTATGTTGCGGCGCATCCGGAACTGGACGAGATGATTTTCTCCGGCGGCGATCCGTTGATGGCGAAAGATCACGAGCTGGACTGGCTGCTGACGCAACTGGAAGCAATCCCGCATATCAAACGTCTGCGCATCCACAGCCGTCTGCCAATTGTGATCCCGGCGCGCATCACAGAGGCGCTGGTTGAACGCTTTGCCCGTTCTACGCTGCAAATCTTGCTGGTGAATCACATCAACCATGCCAATGAGGTAGATGAAACATTCCGTCAGGCAATGGCTAAGTTGCGCCGCGTGGGCGTGACTTTGCTGAACCAGAGCGTTCTGTTACGTGGCGTGAATGATAACGCACAAACGCTGGCAAACCTGAGTAATGCGTTGTTCGATGCGGGCGTGATGCCCTATTACCTGCATGTGCTCGATAAAGTGCAGGGCGCAGCGCATTTTATGGTGAGTGATGATGAAGCACGGCAGATTATGCGTGAGTTGCTGACACTGGTGTCAGGATATCTGGTGCCAAAACTGGCGCGCGAGATTGGCGGTGAACCCAGCAAAACGCCTCTGGATCTCCAGCTACGCCAGCAGTAACTGATTAACAGGGAAGTTAAACAGAAAATTGCCTGATGCGCTTCGCTTATCAGGCCTACATCGCGGGTAATGACTCCAACT